>JALYHX010000828.1 GCA_030776305.1 Myxococcota bacterium | reverse complement strand
GCCCAATGATCCTCGGTTCGAATGGATTGCAGTCAATGACGAACCGCCGCTTCGGGCGATTCGCGGTCGCGATTCTCGCGGCGGCGATCGTCACGGCGACTCTGGCTCACGTGGCGGTCGCGACCGCTGCACCCGATGGCGGTATCGGGCGCCCAGCCGATGCCCTGCCCGTTGCCGTCTTACCGGGCGGATCGGCCGCGAATCAAGATGCCGGTGCGATGGCTGAAACGCAGCGCCCAGCGCAGGAGCCGACCGCAATTTCGCCCACCTCGTGGGACGCGGCGGCAGCACCCGACGCTCCTCACGTCGATCTCACGCCGAGCAACCGCGAATTGCGGGAGACGGCGGCGTTCATCGACTTGCCGGACGCTGGACCATCCAGCGCGTCGAAGGATGAAAGGCAATCGCCTGGATATTTGCCGGGGTATCGTCAAATGCCATCGCTGAGCCTGTCGCCGTACGCGCCGCAGGGATATTGGCCGGCGTTGGGGATCGCTCCAGCGTTTGCCAGCCGTCCTCCGGACGGTGCACTTCATTTTGAGTTCCACGGATATTTGCAAGCGCCCTTTCGCATGGGGATCGGCTTTCGGCCGGATTCTGCCATAGGGCAGAACGCGACCACCCTTCATGGAGACCCGGTGTTGCCAGGAGGCTCTTTTGGGTGGTTTGACCAGACGCCGACGGTGCCGTGGCCTTGGGCGCAAGCAAATTTCGTTATCGGCAATGATGTCGTTTCCGCAACGGCAATCCTGGGCGCCTGGAATTTCAGCGAATCGATGACTGCATCCACGTATTTCCAGAATCCCGCGCAGGTATGGTTTGCCCAGGCCTTCTTGGACTACACGCCAAAGATTTCTAGTCCCATCGGCATCAAGATTCGCGCGGGTGCCTATCCGGAGCGGTACGGCGCCATGGGTCACTACGACCTCGGCGCATACCCGAGCCCATTTATCGGCTACGTACGCGGCGTGGGCGCCACCGCGACCGTTGAGCTGCCCTTCGAGTACGATCTCGATTTGAGGCTCGAGGCGGGTTTCAAGGGCGACATCAACCACCCGCCCACGAACCTCGCGCCCGCGCCTTCGAACAACTTTGCGAGCGCTGCCCAGGGGTCCACTTTCGCCGCCCACGCTCACGCAGCGCTCTCGTACCGTCAGGTGGCGACCCTGGCCCTCCATTACATCGGCGCCTTCGTGCGAGACGACCGACCGGACGGCTTCGACGACCCATCGACGACGCAGACCAACGAGGGGCTCGATCGAGCCGACAGCCGACTCGACGTCGCCGGCGCTGACCTCACCGTCGATGGAAAGCGGTTCGGCTATTTCTATTTAGGTGCCGTAAAGGTGGATGGCCACAACGTCGAGCATATCAATGATCTCGTTCAGGTCCTCAATACCGGTAGTGGTAAGTTGCTCATGCAGAGGTATTTCGGACAGCAAGGCCACGGCAATGGCGGGATGCTCGTTTTTGGTACGCAATATACGGTCAGCCTGGGAACACTCCTTCGCTATCCGAGTGAATTCTGGGGGGAAGGCCCTGACCTCTTGGTTAGCATATTCGGCGTGATCGGAAGCACCAATAGCGACGACCCCCATTTCGACGGGAAGAAGATGCTCAAATATGGAACCGAGGTCACGTACAGCTTCCTTTCCTGGTTGGCGGTCTCGGGGCGGATCGATCACGTCGTGCCGGACACTGGGGATATGCGAGCATCGTTTGCCGTGTTCTCGCCACGACTCACATTCCGAAACGATTGGCAGGGCTCGTGGCGAGGTGGGACGCTGTCGCTTCAATACGCAGCTTATGTCGTGGGCGATCACGTCATCGTCAACGGCGACACGCGTCTGATGAACAACCCCTCGGGTCGTCCTGACACTCAGATGTTCGCAATATTGGCAACGCTTGGCTGGTGACCGATGACAATGCGAGCGACGGTCAGAAGTGGTTCATTGATAACGTGGCCGCTTTCCATATCGGCCCTTCTTTTCGCAGCTGTCGTTGCGCCGGATGCATTGGCCCAGAGCCAGAGTGCGGTCCCCGTGGATCCAGGCCAGACGTTTCGACTTCCAGCCGGAGGGGCTCCGACCGAGGCGCCTGCCGAGGGTGGTGTCCCACCGTTGACACTCTTGAGCATGGACCCGGGAGCCCCGGAGTTGTCGTCGCTGCCCGGGGGCGTGACCCCCGCGTTCGGCGCGGTCTCGACTCGACCCGCGGACTGGCGCTTCGACTACCATGGTCTTCTCTTCGTCCCGCTGCGCGTGGGCTTCAACGATAGGCTCGCGCCCGCCGCCGGCCAGGAGAAAATAGTTCTCCATGCGCCACCTGTCATTCCTGAGGACTTTCAGAGCTTCCGGTACACCAATGTCTTGCCCGATCCGTGGGCCCAGGTGAATTTTTCGTACGGCAACCGCGACGTCACAGCGACCATAATCATCGCCGCTCGAAGTGTGAGCGAGGGAAGCTCCTACTTCAATCCGCCGGATCAGCTCGGGATTAATGACGCGTTCGTTACGTTCCGCGAGCTCAGCACCGATCGACTTCGGATGAAGCTTGACGTCGGCGCCTTCGCCAATCGTTATGGCAATATGGGGGAATACGATTCTGGCCGATACGGGACACCGCTTGTCGCGAGAATAGGGGGTGTAGGCGCCACACAAAGTGGCACGTACGAGTTGGGGCGCGCGGCCGTGATGGGCGAAATAGGAC
>JALYHX010000827.1 GCA_030776305.1 Myxococcota bacterium | reverse complement strand
CCCTTGATTTGGGGGCGAAGGTGCAGGCCTCGCTTCCCCCCACCGCGACGGAGCGAGATTTCTTCACCCAGCACGAGACGTTCGGACCGGCTTGTCAGGGTTGCCACTCCCAGATGGATCCATTGGGATTTCCCTTCGTGACATATGATATCGCAGGGGCCTACATCACCCATGACTCAAACGGCAACGCCCTGCGCACCGACGGCACGTTGAACCTGGACAACGGCACCGAGCCGTACGCGGACGTCGTCGCGTTTTCGGGCGTTCTGGCCAAAAGCCCCACCATCGACGACTGCATTGTCCGCAAATACGTTCAATATCTACTCGGTCGTACCGTTACCGTGAGAGTCAACCCTGCGACTTATGCAGACGACCTCGCCCAGATCGAAACGCTAGTTCCAGTGTTTCGGCAGCAGGGCCGTCAATTCGCGCAATTGGCGGCTCTGGTGGCCAAGAGCCCGATTTTCAGTGCCCCGGCGAGGGACATGTTTCCGTGACCGTCGTAGATCAAGCCGAGGGCGATCGCTTTCGTACGCAGAATGAAGAGGAGTGCACCTGATGAGCGGGAGAATCGAAACCAAGCTGGCGCGGCGGCGATTCTTGAAGGGCGCCGGCGGCGTGGCCATCGCCTTGCCGATGTTTTGGGGCCGTGAGCGGTCGCTCCTGGCTGCGACGGGCGCACCCGAGCGTTTCATCAGCGTCTACTTCGGAAATGGGCTCCCTCCCGATCTGACGGGCAACGGCCTATCGTACTCTCCGTCGCCGGGGGTGACTCCGCTTGGGCCGCTGGTCCCCTTTTCGAGCCAGTTGACGATGGTGCGTGGGATCAACGGCGTTGCCAAGGACGCCGGCGCCACCGGCCACATGCCGGGCAGCGGCACGTTCATCTGCGCGATGGATATCAGCGCCGACGCCTACGACAAGGGCGGTCCCACCCTCGACTGGGTCGCCTACCAGTATTTCCAGGGTCTCCAGGCACAGACACCGCTGACGCCAATACCCGTCGTCGCGGCCGGAGTCTTCGGCAAGAACACCGGCAAACCCGAGACGCTGCGCTGGACCCACTCTTGGAAGGGCGGCTTGAACCCGACGTATGCCATCCCTCCTGCACACGATCCGCTGGTCCTCTTCCACCAGTTGTTCGGCGCGGGGACGCCCACGCCGCCCACAACCGGCAGCCCCGCACCCCAGGGACTCGCTCGCTACCAGCAGAGCGTGCTCGACGCCGTCACCGCCGAGTACAAACAGATCACCGGTGCGGCGTCGCCTTATCCCGCGAGCGTGCGCACGGCCCTGTCGACTCACTTCGACACGATCCGGACTCTCGAAATGCAGGCGATCGCTTTGAGTGCAAAAATGGCATCGGCGTCCCCGGCGTGTAAGGCACCCGGGATGCCGGCTTCGATGGATTCTCAGTCGAACGAGACGATGGCCAACTACCAGCTGGTGTGGCCCGTGATGATGGATATTTATCTGCTCGGTCTCCAGTGCGATCTTTTCCGTTTCGGCAATGTTCTCATCACGATGGGCGGGGATATTTACCCGGCGACCTTCATGGGGAAATCGGCCACCAATACCCATGGTCAGTGGTTTCACAACTACCCGAGCTTCAGGCCGCAGGTCGGGTCCGTGATCAACTGGGAAATGCAGATGGTCGCTCAGTTTTTGGACAAGATGAACAAGATCCCCGATCCGCAGGATCCCAGCGGCAAGACATTGCTGAACAACACGACCGTATTGATCGGCACGGAGCTCAGCGAGCCCGAAACCCATTCTCGTCAAGGGATGACGTTCTTCTTGGCCGGCGCGAAGAACCGCTTCAAGGGCGGGACACAGGACGTCGTATCCCGGAGTGACACGGACTTGTACAACACGATTCTTCAGTCCATGGGACTGCCCGCGAGTACGTCGTTCGGTAAGCCTGGAACGTTTTCGGGCGTGCTGTCGATCTAAACGCTGGACATGTCGATCGAGGAACTATGGCTTGAAAAGCTGAGGACGGCCTGGCCCGGCCTTGTTTGAGGACGAGACTGACC
>JALYHX010000826.1 GCA_030776305.1 Myxococcota bacterium | reverse complement strand
GTCGTGCCGCGGTTCGAGCCCGGGGCGAATCTGAACCACCATCCCAAGCACGGCGAGGTAGACCCTGTCCGCGGCACGAGCCACGCGCTGATGCGTCCATCCCGAAACCTCGACGATCGCGCGCCCCAGCGGCGTTGGCGGATGAACACTCATGCCGACCTCGTTCGTCACGAGGACCGCATGAAATCGCCTCTCTTCGAGGACACGTACGACCCGGTCCACTTGCTCGAGAATGCTTTCCGCAGAATGCTCCCGCAGAAGGAGATTGGAGAGCCAGATCGTCAAACAATCCACGACGACGACGTCGTACCCGCGGAGGGCTGCCAGCGTTTCGGCTAGAGCGAGGGGCGCCTCGAATGTCACGAAGGTCTCCGGCCGGTCTTGTCGATGCCGCTCGATCCGGTCCTCCATTTCACCGTCGGACGGGGTGGCCGTCGCGACGAACGCCGGCCGGTGGCCCATGCGCTGTGCAAGGTCGATTGCAAACGCGCTCTTTCCCGAGCGCACCCCCCCGCCGATGAGGACGATCCGATGAATGGGAGTCGTCATGTTTCCATCCACTGGCGCCATACGGTGCCCTGGTGGCGCGGCGCGAAGTGCTGGGGGTGAAGCATCTCCGCAAGGATCTCGGGCGTCTCGAACACGCTCGGCCCCGACCGGTTGAAGAAGCGGTTTCCATCGGCGACGAACACCCGTTTCGACCGCACGGCGCGCAGGTCGCGCCAGCCCGCACGCTGGGCGAGAAGGGGCATATCGGCATTCGCGCGATCCACGCCGAAGCCACAGGGTGCAACGACCAGCACGTCCGGATCGGCGCACTGCAGCGCTGCCCAAGGGATGGCAGCCGAATGCACGCCTGCCGTCCCGAGCAAGTCCGTCCCACCTGCCAAGTCGACGAGTTCGGGACCCCAGTTGCCCATGGCAAAGACCGGCTCGATCCATTCGACACAGACGACGGATGCCCGAGCAAGCAGCCGCGTCCTTTGCTTGAGCGACGCAAGCTCGCGCCGAATGGACGAGACCAGCGCTTGGGCCTCGAACGTAAGATCCAGTATTCGACCGACTTCGAGAAAGCCGTCGAGAATGGCCTGAAGAGAGCCGGTGCGAAGGGCGAAGACTTGCTTGCGGACCAACCTCGGAGGCATGCCGTGCGACCACTGTGAGGGACTTACCGCACACACCTCGCAGTGCGTCTGCGTGATGACGACGTCCGGAGTGAGAGCCGAGATGGCGGCCTCGTCGACTTCGTAAAGCGGCTGCCCCGACTGCAATCGTGTGCGCACGAACTCGTCAATCTCACGACTGGACCCCGTGATCGGGAAGGTGGGCCGGCTGACGGAAGGAAGCCGCTTCACCCAAGAGGGATGGTCGCATTCGTGCGAGCGTCCGACGAGCCGTTCGCCCGCACCCAGAGCGCAGACCAGCTCGGTCGCGCTCGCCAGAAGCGAGACGATGCGTCTGGGAGCGTCGATCATCGGTCGTCCTCGCGGGATTGGCCAGTGTCGTGCGCGTTCATCTCCGGAATCAGGTCCGCAAAGACGAACCCGTCGCGCACGACCACTTCGCCCTGTCGCACGCCAATGGGCTGCTTGAACATGGGTCCCCCGTACGCGAATGTGTGAAATTCGCCGCGCTCGCCGCATCGGTCCACGGATGGAGGGAGCTCATCGAGCAGGGCCGTGTCGAACTCTCGGCCGGCAAAGGGCGGCGCCAGTTGTTTCGGGTCGACGCACGTGATGCGCGCGCGCAAACCACCGGCAATCATCTCACGCGCGAGCGCGTCGGTTGGCATGGCCCAGAGGGGGAAGATCGGTTGGAGACCCGCGCCCGCGAGTTTTTGTTCGCGGTAGCGCCGGATGTCTTCTAGGAAAAGGTCTCCAAACGCAGCCAATGTGATGCCAGCTTGTCGAGCCCGTTCCAGCGCAGCGCCCATCGCGGCTTCGTACTCGGCGTTGCTGCAGGGCGATGGGATCGGGACGGTCCAAAGCGGAACGCCTGCCGCTTCAGCTTGAGCGCGGAGCAATTCCGTGCGCACGGCGTGCATGGCCACGCGGTCGTAGACTTCGTTGATCGTGGTGAGAAGCGCCACGACTTCGACTTCGCCCTTTTGGCGCAATACATGGAGCGTCCAAGCGCTGTCCTTTCCGCTGCTCCAGGACAAGATTGCCTTGGGCACCATTGATCAGGTCCTCTCAGTCGGGTGGCCGTGGTCCTCGGTGCATGGAGACCACGTAGGGCCGATCACGACTCGGCCTCCGGTTGCATGGATCACATCGACGTCGGTCTCGTAGACTTCTCGCAGAAGGTCGGGGGCGAGTACACGGGATGGCGGACCGTCGGCACGGACTGTCCCGTGCGAGAGGAGAATGCACCGGTCTCCCTGCGCGGCAAACCCCAGGTCATGAACAACCGCCACGATGCCAACACCGCGCGACACCGTTGGGTCGCGGTCGTCACCCAGGCGGACGGGATAGTCCAGACTGGTAGCCACAGCATCGTCCGCCGGCGCTCGATCTGCGACGTCGCCGTATGCCGGCACGCAGCCAAGACGACGCCGAGCGCCACCGCCGCGGCGTGGACAATGCTTGAGCGAGCGCCAGCCACCATGCCGCTCAGAACGCGCC
>JALYHX010000825.1 GCA_030776305.1 Myxococcota bacterium | reverse complement strand
GAAGGGACCGAGTCCTCATCGGCACGAGCATCCTCAAGCTCATCGCGGGCGACGCGCCCAAGGAAGGGCTCGACGTCAAGCGCGAGCTCGAGAACGTCGCGCAGGCGCGCCGCACGAGCCAGCAGCGTACGATGAGCGGCAGCATCGAAGAGGTGCCGCTTCCGGACCTTTTGCAGCTCTTCGGAACGTCCAAGAAGAGTGGTGTCCTCGTCATACGCACGGACGTGGACGTCGGACGCATCTTCTTGAAGAAGGGAATCGTCGCTTTCGCGGTCATCAATGACCTCGACGACGTGCATCCGACGAAGAGCGTGTACCGGATGCTTACCTGGGAGAAAGGGCTCTTCGATCTCGATCCGCCCGAGGAGCGCGAGTTCCCCAATGAGATGAATGCGAGCGTGCAAGAACTCCTCATCGAAGGAATGCGGCAGCTCGATGAATTCAACCGCATCCGCGTCGATCTCCCCCAACCGACCGCGCGCGTGTCCGTGCACGCGCCGCTCATTCCGCCGTTGCGCGACTTGCAGCCCGACGAGCTCGACGTCCTTCAGCTCGCGCACAACTACGGTGTGTTCGAGACAGTTCTGAACAAGAGCCTCGCGACAGACCTCGAGACGGCCGAAATCGTGCTCAAGCTGCTCAAGGCGTCCTACCTACGGGTGGAGTAGTTCCGCGCAATGGTCCGGTGCTTCCGAAAAATAGTGTGAGCTGACGAACGACGTCGATGTTCGAAGCGTAGTTCTTCAGCATCGTCGCCGCCGTTTGCGCCATGGGTGTGGAGTTCAGGATCGGAGTACCCGCGGAATCCGTGTCATAGGTCAGCTCACCGGTGATCGGGTCAGCCGGTTGCGACGAACGGTAAGCGAGTCCAGCGAGGTAGTTCGCGTGCTGCAGCATTCGAGCGCCAATCGTCTTCGCGACAGGAAAGCCGACGTTCGGATTGACCACCTCCGTACCGTATTTCTTTCCGATGTACTCGATTCCGGTGAGCGGATCGCGGTAACGGACTTGCTGATCGGGGGTAATGGATAGGCTCGCCGCGTCGCCAGGTGAGAAAATGCGCATCTGGTCGACGAAATCCATGCTCAACGACGTCGGTCCAAACCAGAAGAGATCGATGAGCGCAGGGTATTGCTGTTCCCAGCCGACGAGTGGGTCCAGCAGTACTGCACCCGGCGGATATACGAGTTGTGTGGTCGACGGATCGGCCGAATCGTATTTGTCCCAAGGCAAATACTGCACGCGAGTGATTGGATTCGTCGTGCCTGGCGTCGCGGCGGGCATCGCATAGGGCGCAAATGTGAAAATTTGCGCGGCCGTGGCGGGCGCCGTCACGTGCATCCCGCTCTGCGTTGCCATCAGGTTCGAGAAAAGTCGCCGAATCTGGTTCGGATAGACCGACGCATAACTCAGGTTCTTGTAGCGGCCGTCGATGTAGTCGTCCTCGCGGTTGGAGACGAAGTGATTGTAGGCCTCCATCAAGTACCTGGGCGCGAGAGTCTTCTCGTAATAGGTGCCCACCTGCGTTTGGTACTCCGACCACCAGTAGCCTTGCGTGTAATCGTAGTCGTTGTGGAGGAAGCGACCCTCGCCGTCGCCGAGAGCGACGTTCACGGGGCTCGCAGGGGGCGACAGAGCGTTCAGGTCACCGAACTGCCAGGCGCCGCCCCAGGGGTTCGGCGGATTGGCAGGCAGGCCCCGATTGACGACGTACGTACCCGGCTCGGGCCGCATCATCGCGCGTACGAACATCGCAAAGCCGTCGGCGGAGCCGAGCGCCATTGGCATCAGCAACCCCGCGTCTTGAGTCGGATCCGGACTGGACGGAAAAAGCTCGATCCCGAGCGCCAAACTCTTCGTGATCGCCTGAATCTTGTCCCAGTAGCGGGTCTCGATTCGATTCACGACGGCGGCCGTATTGAAGAGAACCTGATTCCGCCGGAAGTTGTTGAAGACGTAGCGATTCTCGTACGTGGAAACGAGAAACTGTGTTTGTTCGTACGCGTCGGCGCCGGCATCGAAGCGAAAGACGGGGATGTTGCCAACATCGGCGAATTCGTCCGAGCCGAACATGTACGGATGACGTACGCGGTTTTTGCCATCCACCGCGAAGTTGGCGACGAGGTCTGGTCGTATCGCGCTCGCCTGTGACGAGTACTTGTCGATCGTCCGCATGTCTCGCAGCGCGACGTAGTCCAGCTCCGGCCCGTTGCACTGCTGCGCCAGCGCGTCGGTTGGATCGCCGTTCCAGCCCGGGCGCGGCTTGCACGTCCCGAGTAGGTGGTAAGTGTCGTTGTACGAGCTGTAGTGCCCCCCCAGCGGAAGCCCAAAGATGCCGCCGAAGCCGTCGAGGGCCTGCAGGAAGGTATTGCCGCCCGGACTCGTGTAGGGAAGGTTCTTCTCGACGTCCACGAGGTCGGCGTACCCGAAGCGCATCGCGGCCTTGTCGTACGCGCCGATGTCGTTCATATCCTGCGTCATGTCGCCCGGGTAGTCCATCACGGTGGTCGACGCCCACTTCCAGATGAACCCGTTCGTCTCCTGGTCCGTGACCGGATCGATCCAGCGCGGACCCACGCAATCGGCTCCGTTGGTGTGCGGAGTCGTCGCGTCGGGGCAAGCGTGCTCCTGCCCGTTGCGCGTGCGGAGCTGCCAGTATTC
>JALYHX010000824.1 GCA_030776305.1 Myxococcota bacterium | reverse complement strand
CGTCGATGGCGTCGCAGAGCTGGTCGATCGGCGTCACGTTGGCGATGCCGTCGCGATGACGTTCGCGGTCGCGAGCGATCTGGGTCGCTTCGTGGCCGAGAAGGGGTCAATCGCCGTGAGTGGCGTGAGCTTGACGGTCAATCATGTCGCGAGCGCGGCCGGGAGCGTTCGTTTCGACGTTACCCTGATTCCAGTCACACTCGCCGCCACGAATCTGACGCTCATCGCACGGGGCGACCGCGTCAACCTGGAGGTGGACCTGATCGCACGCTATGTCGCACGTCTGATGGATACCACCGTGGGCGGTGCGATCGAGCGGACCACCTGACCCAGACCCGGCCTGCCCCAGTGCATTCGATCGACCCCCAGCTCACCGAGCGCATCGCCAAGGCCATCGCCGACATTCGCGCCGGCAAGATGGTCATCCTCGTCGACGATGAGGATCGCGAGAACGAGGGTGACCTCACCATGGCCGCTCAGTTCGTGACGCCCGAGGCCATCAATTTCATGGCGACGCACGGCCGGGGACTCATTTGCGTCGCGCTGAGCGAGGCGCACGTGGAAAGGTTGAAGCTGCCGATGATGCATGCGCCCGGGCGAATCGGCCCTGCACTCGGCACCGCCTTTACCTTGAGCATCGAAGCTCGTCAGGGTGTCACGACCGGCATAAGTGCCGCCGACCGCGCACACACCATCCGTGTCGCTTCCAACCCGGTGGCGCGCCCGGACGAGATTGTCACGCCCGGACACGTATTTCCGCTTAGGGCTCGGAACGGGGGGGTTCTCGTACGTACCGGGCAGACGGAGGGTTCGGTGGATCTCGCCCGGCTGGCCGGCCTGACGCCGGCGGGGGTCATCTGCGAGATCATGAACGAGGACGGCACGATGGCACGGATGCCCGACCTCGAGCGCTTTGCGCAGAAGCACCAACTCGGCATCCTCTCGATCGCCGATCTCATCCGGTACCGCGTATTCACCGAACGGCTCGTGAAGCGCGTATCCGAGGCTACCATTACCTTGGATGGCACCGGCACCGAGTGGCGGGCAATCGTGTACGAAACGACGACTGACGAGCGACAGTTTCTGGCACTCGTGAAGGGCGAGATCGCGCACGGCCCGCCGCCGCTCTGTCGCGTCCACAGCGGATCGACGCTGGCGGATACGTTCATGGCGACGCCCCGGGACGGGGGACGCCACTTGCGCGAAGCGCTTGCGCAGATCGAGAAAGCAGGGCGAGGCGCCCTCGTGTACATCGCGCCGCGCGGCGACTTGCGGCGCGAGCTCGATGCGTTGCAGGCGACCCAGGACGCGCCACCCCCGACCGCGGCCATGGACGCGCCGCTGCGCGAGTTCGGTCTCGGAGCGCAAGTCCTGGTCGACCTGGGGCTGCGCGACATCCGACTGCTGACGAATAGTCCGCGTAAGATTGCGGGCATCCACGGCTTTGGACTCAACGTCGTCGAGCGCGTACCACTGCACTCGATGGGGCGCGGCAAGGGAGTGACCGAATGAGCACGACACGTGTCATCGAAGGCAGTCTCGTCATCCCCCCGGGGACTCGCTTCGCGATCGTCGCCAGCCGGTTCAACCACTTCGTCGTCGACCGGCTCGTCGAAGGGGCGGTCGACGCGCTGGTGCGACACGGCGCGCAGCCGCAGGCGATTACGATCGTTCGCGTGCCGGGAGCATGGGAGATCCCGCTGGTGGCCCGCAGACTCGCCCGCTCCGAGAAGGTGGACGCCGTCGTCGCACTGGGAGCCGTCATCCGTGGATCGACGCCGCATTTCGACTATGTCGCGGGCGAGGCAATCAAAGGACTCGCGATGGCAGCAGAAGGCAACGTCGTCCCTATCGCGTTCGGCGTTCTGACCACGGACACGATGGAGCAAGCGATCGAGCGCGCCGGCATGAAAGCGGGCAACAAGGGATGGGATGCTGCGGTCAGCGCGATCGAGATGGTCGCCCTCGCGCGCGCGCTGGACGAGGCGGGCCTCTGAGGCACGCTGTTTTCACGCAATCGACGAAACCGAAACGAGGCGAACGACGATGGGCGCGCGTCACTCGGGCCGAGAGGCCGCGCTGCAGATGCTCTTCCAGATGGAGGCGTCCGGAGTGAGCGCCGACGAGGTCATCGCGCTTTTTTGGAGGAGCTTCGGCGCGGACGCAGACCCCGAGGGTCGGGCGTACGCGGAGGCGGCGGTGCATGGCGTCGGCGCCGATACGGAAAAACTCGACGCGCACATTGCGGCGGCCTCCGCCCATTGGCGGATCGAGCGGATGGCGCGCGTGGATCGCAACGTGCTGCGCCTGGGCACATGGGAGCTCCAGCATCGGCTCGACGTGCCACGCGCGGTGGTCATCGACGAGGCAATCGAGTTATCGAAGGCGTTTGGCAGCGACGAGTCGAGCGCCTTCGTCAACGGCGTCCTCAATCGGATCGCCGACACGCTGGGCAGGTCCGCGGACAAGCAAGACGATGAGGCGGTCTGATTGGAGCTGCGCTTCTTGCCCCCCGACCTGCGGCGGCTGGACGACGCGAACGTCGAGCTCTGCGCGTGCACGATCTGGAGCGACGAGCGCCCGGTGCGCGGCTTCGCCGGCCTGCTCGATTGGCGGCTGGGCGGCCGGCTGAGCGCGCAACTTCAATCGGGCTTCATGGGCGGCGATCTCGGCGAGGTCCTTCTCGTGCCGGGAAAGCCCCACTTGCCGTTCGAGAAGGTCCTCGTGGTGGGTTTGGGAGCGCGCAGCGCCTTCGGCGACGACGCGTTCCGGAGGTCGCTCGTTCGAATCGCTCGTGCGCTCGAGGGCATGCGGGTGCGACGCGCCGTCATCGAGCTGCCGGGGCGAGCGAGCGCCGCCATCGAGCCCGAGCACGCGATCACTCTGACATTGGATTGTCTCGGGGCGTCCGCGGAGCACGACGCATGGTGGCTGGTGGAAGACGCACCGTCGCAGCGCCGGGTCGAGCAACGTGTGGGCGAGGAGCGACGCCGGGTGAAGACGGGCTGAAACGCGCTGCGCCTCGAAGTGATAGAAGGGCTCCGCATGACACGTATCGGTTGGGGCATTATGGGATGCGGCTGGATCGCGACGGAAGCGTTCGCGCCGGCGGTTCAGTGGTCGGAAAACGGCCGGCTGGTTGCGGTTGCCTCGCGCGATCGAGACGTGGCCATGGCCAAGGCACGCCAAACGGGCGCCGAGCGCGGGTACGCGCCGTACGAGGCGATGCTGCGCGATCCGGAAGTGGATGCCGTCTACATCGGTCTGCCCAACGGGATGCACGAAGAGTGGGCCATCCGGTGCGCAGAGGCGGGCAAACACGTGCTATGCGAGAAGAGCCTGACGATGACGCGCGCGTCGGCCCGGCGCATGGCTGAAGCCTTCACGCGACGAGGCCTGCGCCTCGTCGAGGCCTTCATGTACCGGCATCACCCGCAATGGGCCGTCGTGCAAAGTCTGCTCGACGAGCGGGCGATCGGTCGGCCGCACATCGTGCGCGCGAGCTTTTGCAATCGCTTCGACCAGCCGGGCAATCACCGCTGGTCGGCGACCATGGGCGGCGGCGTTCTCTGGGATCTCACCTGTTACTGCGTGAACGCCGTCCGGTACGTGACTGGCTCGGAACCGGTTCGCGCGGTCGCTTTCGGCGAGTCACGAACGCCCGACGGAGTCGATGCGTCCACCCAAGCATCATTGCGGCTGGCAGGCGGAGTGGTCGCGTCGGTGACCGCGTCGTTCATGGGCGGAAGGGATCAGGGGCTCATCGTCGTCGGGGACGAGGGAACCATCGAGGTGGTCCGTCCCTTCTTGCCGGGGTGGGAACCCACCGAGGTCGTCCTCCGGCGCACTGGCCAAGTCACCGACGAGCGGCACTTCGAGGTTGGAGGGGCGAATCAGTTCTTGCACCAGGTAGAACACTTCGCTTCGCTGGTGCTCGATCCGTCGCGTGCGCCATGGCCCGCGGAGAATGGTGTCCGCAACGTGGCGGCGTGCGAAGGCATCGAGAAGGCCTGCCATATGGGCGCGGCGGTTGCGATCGACTCAATCTCTGCTTAGGACGCTCATGGATCAAAACCTACTTCGCAGTTACTTGGCCACTGTATACGAGTTTTCCGGTGCCAATGGGCCGACTCGCGTGTCGCTGGACGGGGACACGGTCGCGGATCCGACTGCTCTCCCGGAGCTCTTGCAGAAGCCCTTCGCATTGCTGACCGGGTACAACCCCCGATCGATGCTTTTGCCACGGAAGGTCAACGAGCAGAGACACCAAGTGATGCGCGATCTCCTGGTCCTCGGCGTTTACCGCGTGGAAGCGTGCGTCGGTTACGAGGAGGACCCGGAAGGCACGTGGCGGGAACCTTCGTGGATCGTGCACGGCATGGATCGCGAGGAGGCAATGGCGTTCGGTCGAGTCTTTCGGCAGAACACGATCGTCGTATGCCGAAGCGCGCGCCCTGAGCTGATCGTGACCGATCCGACGTGCGACGACCTGGGGAAGACGTACGTAGGAAGCTGGCGCTTGCGCGCGTAGGGCAACCGTCTATCGATCGAAACGGTGACCGTAGGAGCTCGTCCGGAAAGGCCGCGACAAGCTTCTAGCGAGGCCCCGGCGTGTACGTCCGAAGGTCCTTCGCGATCGTGCGCTCGTCGCCGATGTTTCCGTACCGAAGCGCTGCATACCGTTCGAGCAGCCGAGCCGCGTCGCGGTCGGGCAGACGGGCGGCGAATCGCTCGAGAGGCTCGTGGCTTGGCCATTCGTGGCCCGACCGCTTGAGCGAGGCCAGGAGCGAAGCCAGACATGGAAGACCTGTCTCGTCATCGCGAAGATGCGTTGTTCCCACCGTGCGACGGCGAGCGCCACGCGCGACGATCCACGAGAGCACGCCGAACCCGACCACCCACGCGACGCCGGTCTGCTGGACAGTCAATCTCCGAAGTCGGTCGGTGAGGTCGTCGTACCCAACACTCAGGGCGTCGGCGATCGATGCTGCATAGCCAGATCTGTGGTCGCGGTTTTGAGGCAGTTCCGTCTCGGGGGTCGGATCACGTGTCGTCCAGCCTTGCCCGGGCACCCACGCCTCGACCCACGCATGCGCGTTGCGCTCCCGGACGACGTAGTAACCGAACGGACTCTCTTCGCCAACGCGGTATCCCATGATCGCGCGCGCCGGTATTCCGGCTGCTCGGGCAACGAGCGTCATCGCCGTTGCGAAGTATTCGCAATGCCCGCTCTTGCGATCGAACAGAAAGTCGATTGCCGGATCAGTGCCACCGGGCCGCGGGAACGTCCGCGCGTAATGAAATCCCGTTCGGAGTCTGTGCTGGATCGCGTCCAGCTTGCCGACGGCGTCGTTTTCGCCCTGGGTCCACTCCGACGCAAGTGACTCGAGGTGGACACGAATGGCGCGAGGTATCTGTAAGTCCGATGCCCGTGGCGGAGGAGGGGGCACGGCGTCTTGGTCGGCGCGGACGACGCGCGACACGTTCACGCCGTGCCTCGCGGCTCGCCTCACCGCGCCGACGCCGTCAACGAGCACTGCCGCCGGCGAAGTGGCTACGATGTGCGCGGCCAACGGGAGGAAGAATCGGTCGGTGCGATCGCCGACCGCAGCGATTTCCACGACGCGCGACGATGGATACCCATTGTACGTGGCCTCCGTCTGCACCTCCGCGGCATCGGAGCGCAGCCATCGCCCCGCCACGTAAACATCAAGGGCTGCGCCGCGAAGGTAGTCGACGCGCGGCCCCCGCACGCGCAACACAATGGCGTCGGAATCGAGCAGCCCATCGAGCGCCCCGAGATCCATTCGATCCGAGAAGCCGACCCGCGGACGCCATTCGAACGCCGAGGGGTGCGCGCGGCTCATGATCCATGCGTACGCGCTACGCAGGCCGACTGCGACGACGACCGCGACGGCTCCGGCGACGACCAGGATGGCCGCAGCCATCGTGATCCGAGGCGCGGCGCTCCCGACCATGAGGGCGCGTTCGTCGCTGGCCCCCATCGCGGCCAGGCTCGTCAGAAGGAAGAGGACCACGAACGTGGCGTAACCGGCGGAGCTCGTCTCGCCGATCGCGACGAGGCTTGCGAAAAGAAGCGCCGTCGTCCCCATGGATCCGCCCCTCGGGCGGATGACGACGAAGCGTGCGGCCGCAGCAAGGATTGCCGCCGCGGCGATACGTGTCCACCCCTCGCTCAGCGAGCCTGCGTGGTCATCGTAGAGGAGCGCTGCGACGGCATAACCTGCGCCCGCACCCATCGCGCACGTCACGAGTTGCCGCCCGCGATCGAGCTCCCACCGCGGCCCGACCTGAGCGAGGACGACGGCAAGCACACCGACGACGACTGCCGGACGCCAGTCGTCGGCGGCCCTTCCAAGCGCCACCGTCACGACGATCACGGGCAGGAGCCCGAGGAGTCTCGCCCTCACAACGACAGCTCTTCGCCGTTGACGATGCTGTCGAGCGGCACCGTCGTCCCATACGGTTCTCGTGACGCGTGATCGCCGACGATCAGCACGGCGCAGCCGACACCGCGCGCGCGAATCGCGGATGCCAGCGCCGCGCGAGCGGCGTTCCAGCTCAGAAAAATGAGTACCACCGACGAAAGCTGCTCGAGGTGCGGGCCGAGTTGGGCGAGGACGGAGTCGGCGGAGAATGCGTGACCAGGCTGAACGGCGGCGAGCACGTCGAGGGCCTGATCGAGCGAACCCAGGCTACGGCCGAGCGACAGTCTTTGCAGGGACTCGCCCATCACGAGCAGGTCGACCAAGGCTTCGCTACGACACAATGTCGCGATGACCCCTGCCGCCAATGACAGCGCCGCCTCGAGGTGGGAAGGGGTTGCGAATCTCGTATCGCTGTCGACGCCGACGCCGATGCGTGCGAAGTACTCCTCTTGATACTCGCGCACCACGGGAACACCGTGACGCGCCCAGAGGCGTGCGTGGAGGTCGCGTACCGGATCGCCGGGGCGATACGGGCGTACGCCGAGCAAATCCGTGGCGTCGCCCGTGCGTGATGCTCGCGCAACGCCACCGGGTTGATGGCGTCGGTTCCGTGGTGTCACTATCGAAGTCACGCGCGCAACTCGGGGAACCACGACGAACCGCAGGCCCTCGGTACGAACGGGCGCGCCCTGCGAGAGGCCCAGCGGTAGGAGCGCCACCACGCGGAACGGATCCATGTGGTGCTCGCCGCGAGCGACGAATCGAGCGCGCGCTTGGGCGCTTGCTCTTCCTCCAGGGGCCAGGCTGGCGATCATGCTCTGCGGGGCGGCCCAAGAACCGTCCCACGGAAGAAGCGGCTGTTCGATCCGGAGGGCTCGATGCGCGGTGTTGCCCTCGTTGCGCAGCGAGACGTGGATGGTGATCTCGTCGCCGACCGTGACGCGCGCAGGCGAACGCAGCTCCGCGGTCACGCCTTTCAGGCGATAGGCGCGAGTGAACGACAGGGACGCGAAGAGCAATGACCCGGTGATGAGGACGAGCACGTGCGACTGCGTGCGTACGATGTTCGCCGCAAAGAGCATCGCAGCGAAGACGGCCGCCAGGAGAATGCGACCTTCCCACGTCAGTCGCGCGAAGATCCAGGTGATGTGGCGCAAGCGGCGAGCGATTCGCCCGTTGCGGTAGCGATCCCGTCCCGATTTCGTCGCCGGCAAAAGCACATGGTTCAATCGTGCGAGATCGGCCCTCACACCGGAACCCGGAGGCTCTGGACGATGTCGCGGAGTACCCATTCGGTATCGCGCCCTCCGAAACGCGCCTCGGGTGTCAGCGTGATTCGGTGAGCGAGCACGGGGGCCGCAAGGGCCTGCACATCGTCGGGGCTTACGTATGCGCGTCCGTTCAGATACGCGCGCGCCTGCGCGGCGCGAAATAGCGAGAGGGCGCCGCGGGGGCTGGCTCCAAGCACCACGTCCTTGTGCTCACGGGTCGCGGCGACCACCGAGAGTAGATATCTGCCCACGGCATGCTTGACCTCGACGTCCCGAACTGCGGCCTGAATCGCAGCGAGATCCTCTTTCGTCGCAAGCGCGACCAGCCGGTCTAGGGGTTCCTCGCGCTGGCGCGCGTAAAGCATCGACAGCTCGTCTTGTTCTTTCGGATACCCGATTGCAACCCGGACGAGAAATCGATCGAGCTGGGCCTCCGGAAGCGGATAGGTGCCGGAAAACTCGTGCGGGTTTTGCGTCGCGAATACGAAAAACGGAGGCGCGAGTGGGTACGTCGTCCCGTCCACGGTGACCTGCGCCTCGTTCATTGCCTCGAGCAATGCCGATTGGGTCCGCGGCGAGGCCCGGTTGATCTCGTCGGCGACCAAGACATTCGTGAAGATCGGACCGCGGTGGAACGAGAACGAACCGGCGGCAGGATCGAGGACCAGCGAACCCAGAATGTCGGTAGGAAGCAGATCCGGCGTGAATTGTACCCGGGAAAAGCCCACTTGGAAGACGCGCGCGAGCGCCTTCGCCAGCGTCGTCTTTCCAACGCCGGGGACATCTTCCACGAGCGCATGGCCCCCCGCCAGCACCGCGAGCAACAGTAGCTCGATCGCCTCTGGCTTTCCCTGGATGACGCGACCCACCGAGTTGCAGATCCCCGCAAGAAGCTCCTTGTGGTTCGGAGAGATACCGGCGGCGCGTTCAGCGGAGCGACCTGGGATCTGCAAGAGAGACACGAGCGTCAAGGGTAGCGCGAAAGACGGGCGACGGGCGGATGCGGGGCAACCGACTCTCCTTTGCCTACGTTTACCCCCTTGATGCGCGGTTTAGACCGGTAGGTTCGTCAAAGCGCGTCGACGAATGCAACGAGCGATGCGCTTCCGAGACCTGCATCGACCGTCGCGGGGAGTTTGGCGAGAAGCCACCTCGTGGTCCAGGTCTGAGAGGAGCCCGCCGCGATGGGCTGATACATCCCCTGCTCTTCCAGCTCGACGTATGCGGGATTGCCATTCGCATAAATCTCGATTTCAGCTTCGCCGGGCGCCTGGAATCCAGGCGGGATGTCTTTGAACTTTTTCACGAACACCAAGCCGCCGTTCTCTTGTGCGATCCAACCTCGGGCTGCATCGGCGAAGAACTTGATGCTCGTCGTGATCGACGCCGAGCTGGCATCGAACCAGGTGACGCCGGATGCCTCCTGCGTCGGTAGCGACGGACCGCTGTCGGCGCTGTAGGCTTGCTGCCCGGTCGGGAAGAACATCAGGCCATTCGCGTGGACGCGCGTGACTTCCCACGGCGCGAGCGACCGAGCGGACGCGCCGACGTTCGTGATGGTGTAGTCAATCGAGACCCCACCGTTTGCCGCATCCATCGAGAAGACCTTGGTGATTGCCACGCCGAGCGCGCCGTTCTTGCTCCCCTGGAGAATCAATGTTCCGCTGCTGATCGACGCCGCGTACGCTTGATTGTCGACCTCTGGTGGTGGCGGCCAGTTCCAGTCGCTCTGCGGACTCGTCCAGAATGTCGAGCCGTAGTTGACGGGGTTCGAAGTGAGCCCGATGAGGACGTTTTGACCGCTTAGCGCGAAGGATACGACACGGCCACCGACCTGCGGATCAACCTCGAAGGAGAGGGAACCAGACGTAAAGACGTAGTGGCCGGACGTCAGCGTTGGTGTGACGATCGATGCTTCGGGCGCGGAACCATCCGACCACGCGTCTCCGGTGTCGTCCCAAGAACTGGCGTCGTGCGGACCGGACGGTCCGTCGACCGTCGCGTCGCGCTGCGGGACGTCGGCTTCCGTGTCCGTTGGCGCGTCCCCAATGGGCGCGTCCCGAGAGGTGGTATCTGCAAACGGGGCATCATCCATTGGCGCCCCGTCCGATGGCTCGTCGGCGAACGTCGCATCGGCGAATGTGGCTTCGTCCGATGACGCGTCATCCCACACGGCGTCAGCGAGCGATCCGTCGGCCATCCTGGCGTCATCTTCCGTGGTGTCAGCGGCAGGGCCGTCGCCCGGCGAGAGCGACGCATCGTCCGTGCGAGATGGAGAATTGGAGTCGCCATCGTGTAGCGACCCGCGTGCCGGCGATCCAACCGGTCCCTTCGAAGAGCACGCCCAGAGGGCGACCAGTCCGACGACGCAACCGGCAAAGAGGTAACGGCACACGGACCTTTCACGCTGCGCTGCTTCGGGGAGAAGCGCAAGGCATGGAGCAATCTTTGGCAGCGACTACGGAGTGACTTCGAGAACCGCGCGGCGATAGGCAAAGAGGTGCGGGGTTCCGGAGTCTTCGACCTGCATGATCACATGCAGGGTACCGGGACTCTGGACCACGGGAATCGTGACTTGAGTGCTGGGTCCGTCCGTCAAACTGAGCGTCGCGGCAGCCGTGAGCGTCCCCGCTTCACGATAGATCCACCAGCTCACGTGGAACGTGTCGCCGTCGGGATCGGTCGTGCCGTCCGCGGCGAGGGCGACGGTGGAACCGCCTTTGGCCGGAATGGTAAGAACGTTGGTGGTCGGATCCCCATTGAGGACGGCGGCCGGATTGTGATTTGCTTTCGCATACTGATCCGCGACACACCAGTTCATCCGGGCGGCGAAGTCGTACTGATAGTGTTCGCGCCATCGCCAAATGGTCGCCTGATCGGAGCTGGCAGTGCCGCCATCGTCGATGGTCACCGTATCGCGAGTGGTCAGGTTGTCGTTCGTCCAGATGGGATGTGGCTCGCCCGCCGGCTGGAGAAGCGCGTAACGACCACCCCAACCTCCGTAACCCGGACTCGTCGACCATCCGAGCCCATTGTCGACCAACCCGATATACGAAGGCGTATCCCCCTCCATGATCCAGCGGAACGGCGGATACACTGCGCCGAGGGGTCCGTGATTCATGATGACGTTCATCTGGAGCCAGGGATTGTCCACCAAATCGAATTTGTTGAGTGGTCCGTTCTTGTACCAGCGATCCCCAGAAATGCCGCTCCAGGTCGCGCGCGGATAGTCAGCGGGGCTCTGGGTGCTCGGAGAGACCACGTAAAACAGCTGTGGAAACGTCTTACGGAGCCAGGAGCCGGCGTCGTCCTGGTCCGAGATGGTATAGACGCGTATCTTGGCGACGAATCGGGCGACATCAGCGGGAGTGCGCGATGTGTTCACGTCCTGCAATGCCTGGGCGAGCGTATTCATGCCGCCCCAACCGGTGACCCATACGGGTCGCGGATCGGGCTTATCGATCGCGGCCACCAACTGCTGCGATCCTGGCGTGCTTTTTCCGGGACCGACGAATGCCATGCCATATCCGGTCTGACCCGTCTTCGTCACCGCGAGGAGACTCGCGCTGTCCGGAAATCCAGGGGCGTGCTTCAGAAGGTTTGGTCGAGCCTGGTCGTAGGCCGCAATCTCCTGGCGAATGAGGTCCTCACGCGGATTGGCTCTGAGATAAAGCGAAGTACACGCAAGCAGCGCCTCCGTGTCGAACTCGTTCGAGTATACGAGATATCGAACCAGGGACTCCTGGTCGTCTGGGTCGAAACCGATGTCGGTCATGACCACGACGCGAGGTTTTACGTGACCGCCCCCCACCGTCCCGCCGTCCGGCATCAGGAGCGAAGCGTCCGTCGGGCTCGTCGCGTCCACCGGTCCGGGAGAGCTGCCGGTATCACCGGTCGCGAGTGGCGAACCGGCTTCGATCTCGTCCGAGCCGGTACTGCCGTCGGCATCCGCACCGACGGTTCCAGTCTCGCCCTGGTTCCTCCCGGAGTCGCTCGCTTCTGGGCCGGCAATCGATCCATCGGCCGGCGTGGAGCGCGGAGCCTCCAGTCGAGTGGAGCAGTCGAGAACGAGCGTCGGAGCCGTCACCGCGAAAAGAAAGGTCAACTGCCGGAGTGTGCTTGGCGCCACGAGAAACCTCGTTCCATTATTTCAGATAAGCGGCGAGACCAATATGCTGGTCGCGAAGTGCTTTGGCCACGACGCCCGCTACTTGCGCGGCGCCCGCGGCCTCGAAATGGGTGTGGTCGTTGCAGAAAAACTTCCCCAGCGTCGTGGTGGTCGACGCGTAGTTGGCGTCGTTCGGGCAAAGGGCGATGCTCGTGTAGAACGCGGCGGTGAGTTGAGTCAGGTCAATGACGGGGACCCCATCGGCAGTGCCGGCGGCGATGGTTTGGGGGCCGAACGCGCGGTTTGCGATGGCCATGTTTCCGTTACACTGGATCGCGCTCGTCGACGTCAAGAAAATGGGTTGCGCCCCTCGATCCTTCGCGGCCTGCGCGATCATCCCCAGGTAAGTCTGGAAGAGGGCGGTGCCCACATGGCGGTCGCACGTGGCGGCCGTATCGTTGATTCCGAATTCGATGAATAGGTAGTCGCCGGATTTCATCCCTTTGGCGGGGTCGAGCATGGCCTGCCAGCGGGCAGAGTACGTTTTCGGATTGACCGGGCACTCGCCATTGACCATCGTCAGGGACACGTTCGGCTCATAGAGCCAGGTTTGTATGCTCCTGCCGCCCGCGCCGTTGTCGACGACGGTTGCATTGGCGTTGAGATAGGGTTGAAACTGGCTCCCCCAGCCGCATGGACAAGGATTGCTGCACGGCTGCATCGTCGAGTCGCCCGCCAGCCAAACGGTGATCTTGTTCGAAGCGTCGAGCGCCGTACCGGTCGATCCATCGAGTCCAATCGTTGCGTCCATGGGTGCATCCAATGTCGCGTCGGCACCGGCATCTGCATTCCCGCCGATGACAGGCGTCCCGCCCGAGCTGCTGGTCCCCCCGGAACCAGAGCCACTTGTCGCGCCAGAGCCACCGCCGGTGCCCGTCGCACCACTGTCATCGACCGCGCCGCTGCCGCCGCCCGTCGTCCCGTTGGAAGACGTCGTCCCCCCACTGCCCGAGTTGCCGCCGCCCGCTCCGCCACCTTCGGTTTGGGATGTTTGAGCGCTATCCGCCCCGCTACATGCGGCGGCCCCTGGCAAACCCGCCAGCAGCACTCCTACCAAAAGACGCGCTGTCGGCCTCATGTTTTCTCGTCCTGCTTTCTGTGCGCGGCGGTCGGCGCCTCTTGCCTGGCTGGCGATCGCTCCTTCGGCCACGGCTCAGGCCACGCCCGTCTCAGCCACTTCAACCTAGCATCGAAACCGTGCAGGATCTGGCAAGCAATCCACTTTGGGAATTCGGGCGCGCGCGGAGTTTGGATTCGCTCGTGGTTCCTCATCTTCGCTTTCCATTGAGGCTGCAGATTCGAAGCGCGACTGCTTTTTGCACCGAATCGGTAGGTTGTTTTCCCTGGTGAGGATCAGGTGATGCGTGAGCGTGAAATCGATTGAACTGACCTGCAGTCCTTCCACACATGCGGCGCTCGGGCCGTCGTGGATCGCTTGGCTTGGGCCAGCCGGAGCAAGACTCCCAGGCGCTTCCCATCCGCGGATCTCGCTGCCAGGGGGCATCGGCAACTGCGACGCCTCGTCGTGAAATCGAGAGGGCTCGTCAGCACAGGCGAAGCTTGCGTCCGAACGCGCTTTCGGTTGCGACGCATGGTGTCACTGTCCACCAAGCAAGGCGCAGCGCGGGCGCGCTGCGGCCCGATCGATGAGCATCGTCGTCCCCGAGGACAATTCTTCCGTCGTGAGCCCCGGGGCAGGTCCGAGGGGGACTGTCGACGACCGAGCGGACGTGTTGTCCAACGGGTCGCGCGTCGTGCGCGCGATGCGTGTCGGGATGCGATTCGGCGCGGGCGCCGCGCTCGGACTCTGGCTGGGCGATGTCGGAGCGCAAGCGTTGCTCCAATATCGCGCGAGCGGGCTGCAATGGGTGACCGGGATAGGGGCCGCTCTCTTCGTTGCGCTCACCGCGGCGATCGCACTCGGAGGGCTCCTGGGGCCTCTCCTCGTCCTGATGGCGACTCGCACCGTCGCGCGCATGCGAGCCCGGTGGACCAGGTTGCGTGAGGAGAACCGCGACGCTTGCCGTACGCTTGCGGCGTGCGTAATCGGCTCAGCCTGGCTGCTCTCCATTTGGAGCTGGCTTGCCTACCGCGTTACTCTCGCAATACAGCTGAATTTCGCCGGACTGAAATGGATCGCGGCGGCGATCACGCTTTCGCATCTGATATTCGCCGCGACGCTGGCGGTCGCGTGGCCGCGGGGCGTCGAGCTCGGAGAGATCCTGGTGGATGCGGCTTCCGACGTTCCCGGTCTTCGCTGGATCACCGCGAAAGGGTGGCGATTGCTGACTCTCCTCGCGGCCGGCGTGCTCATCTCGGGGGCAGTCCTGCTGATCATGCATCGGGACGAGTTGGCGGGACTGCCGTGGCGCACGGTCGTCTCGTCTCCAGGAATCTTCCTTGGCGGGCTGGCGGCAGCGTACTTGCCGCGCGCGCGAGGGCGTTGGAGGAGCGTTCCGAGACGCGCGGCACTCGCGCTGACGGGGTTCGGGATCCTCGGTGGCATGGTCGCGGCCGCACGGTTGCGTCCGGAATCGACGACCGCACGGAGACTTGCGTTCGATCGCATGCTGAGCGGCCGTTTGGGCTATGCGGCATGGACCGCGGCGCTGGACTTCGATGGCGACGGACAACTCGGAATCATGGGGGGCGGCGATTGCGCGCCGTTCGATTCGCGGCGCCATGCGGGCGCTGTGGAGATTCCAGGCAACGGCATCGACGAGGACTGCGACGGCACCGATTTGCCGCTGGACCAGAGCATCCGTCCGCGGCCCAGAATGCGCGTCGGTCAGGATTCCCTTCCCCGTCGTCCGAACATCATTCTCGTGACGATCGATGGCCTTGCGGCTCCACGTCTTGCGTCCATCGGGGGCCGCGCATCGTGGATGCCGCACGTAGACGAACTCGCCGGACACGCGATGACGTTCACCCACTGTTTCTCCGAGGGGCCCTCGACTCGCTTGTCATTTCCTTCGATGTTTACTTCGCGGTGGGACTCGCAGCTGACACAATTGTTCGCTCCCACGCATCCGTATCCGCTCGCGGCAAGCGAGCGGCAGCTTCAAGACACCCTCAATGACGCCGGCTACGAAACGATGGCCGTCATCCCCAACGCGTATTTCGACGCGAGCCACTGGTCCAGTGTCACCCGGGGGTTCCAGCATGTGGACGCGTCCGCGATCCCAGCCGGAAAACACAACGCTCCCCAGGTGACCGACGCGGCCCTGCGCGCGCTCTCCGGCACGCAAGGTGCCCCGCTCTTCTTGTGGGTCCACTACTTCGACGCGCACGGACCCTACGATTTTCCGCCCGGCACCACGGATTCGGAGCAGACCGACGAACGACGGTATGAGGCCGAGTTGACATACATCGACCACGCGCTTGGCCGACTTCTAACGGCGCTCGATGCAAGGTCGGACCCGACGTACCTCATTCTGACTGCCGATCATGGCACCGTGTTTCACCCGAATCCGGGGACGCGCCACGGTCATTACGGTTACGACCTCTATTCAGCGACACTCCATGTACCGCTGCTCATCCGCGGTCCAGGCATCACGCCCGGTCGCATCGACGGCGTCGTCTCGACGATGGACATTGCGCCGACCGTTGCCGACATCCTCGGGCTGGAGGTTCCCCGGTACGAGGGGACGAGCCTTTTGCCGGAGACCCTGGCAGGGAAAGCCGACCCGGACCGTGTACTTTTCCATGAGTTCTATCTCGCAGAGCGAGGATTCGCGGGAGACGATCCGCTTCGAATGGTCGCTCTGCGCACGAGTCGCTACAACCTCGTGCTCGATCGGGCGCAGGGCACCTATGAACTCTACGACTGGACGACGGACTATTTCGAGCAGCACGACCTCTATGAGGACCAAGCCCAGTCGCCCGAGGTGCTGCGATTGCGGTCGCTGACGAGCGCCTTCGTGCAGCAGTTCCACATCCGCGGCGACCGGCAATTGCAGCGCTAATTTGGTCTATGGCCGCCGAAGACCTTTCGCGTTCGCGAGCAGCAATTCGCGCAACGCTCCCGACCTCTCGCGCGCAACGGGAACGCGGACGCCACGCCCCGCGTCAGCAATGCCCGCTCCGACGAAAAGTCTCGTCTCATGACCGTCGCGCTCGAACTCTTTGATGTGCGCTGCATTTACGAGCCAGTTGCGGTGAACGCGTAGGAATGCACGTCCGAAAGAGCTCTTGACCGCGGCAAGGGAGAGGTCGACGTCGAACGTGCCGTGCGTGGTGTGCACGCATGTGAGGCGATCGGCCGCCTCGAACGCCCAGATCTCTTGCAGTTCGAGGAAAACCAGACTTCGTTTTCGGCGGGCAACGATCCTCGGAGGGCCGGCGGAAATGGCCGCGTGACTGGAGTGACGCCGGCCCAGGCGGCGCAGGCACTCGACGACGCGGTCTTCGCTGAAGGGCTTGAGCAGGTAATCGACGACACCGAGCTCGAATGCTTCGAGCGCGTGCTGGTCGTACGCTGTCGCCAAGACGAACATCGGCGCCCCGGTCGCGCCAGCCATCGCACGCACGAGCGCGAGCCCCGCCTGCGCGTTGTTCGCGCCAGCGAGCTGCACGTCGACGAAGGCCACGTCGACGTCGACGGAGGGATGGCCGCCGAGTGCTTGCTTTGCTTCGTCGATCCCGCCAACGGCTCCCACCACCTCCGCGAGCCGGGACGATTGCAATAGCTCCACCAGGAAGTTGCGCGCGGGCCACTCGTCCTCGACCACGAGCGCGCGCAATCGCGAGACCGCTGACATCTTATGCGCTCCGACTCGGAATCTCGACGATGGACCGCGTCCCCTGCCCGGAAGATTCAATCCGCAGTGACGCGCTCGGCGCTTCGAGCTCCAGCCGGCGACGTACCGACTGCAAGCCAAACGCCCCGGTGCGCACGTCGGTGTCGGGCATCCCCGGGCCGTTATCCTCGATACTGCAGATGAGTGTCCCATCGACGCTGGTGGACGCACGAACGATGACTTCTCCGGCGCCGTCTCCGCGGCGAAGTGCACCGTGTTTGACCGCATTCTCGACGAGCGGCTGGAGAAGAAGGCGCGGAAGCAACGCCTTGTCGCAATCCTGCGCGACTTCCCACCTGAAACGCAGCGAGCCGCGGTGGCGCGCCTCGAGAATTTCTGCATAACGCCGCAGCCACGCCACTTGCTTCTCGAGCGGCTGAAGCTCGCTGGCGTCCTGAACCGCGTCTCGCAGCAAGTCGCCCAGGCAAACCAGCAGGCGTCTCGCCTCGCGAGGCTCCTTGGTGACGAGACCCGCGATGGCGTTCAACGTGTTGAGCAGGAAATGCGGCTCGAGGTGGGCGCGGAGGCCCGCGACCTCCGCGCGGCTGCGCTGCTCTTGGTCCTCGAGTGCGCGAACCCGAGCGCTCTCTACGGCGACGGGATACACGAAAGCCAGCGCCCAGACGCCGAAGTAGAGCTGCGCATTGAGCACGCCGAAGACGGCCGAGCGCACGAAGCTGACTCGGTTCGGGAAGTGCAGGCGCAGTTGCGGGAAACGCAGCGCAACGGCTCCGTAGGCCAGCCCGAAAAGAACGCCGATTCCCGTGGCGATGGCGATGCCCGTCGCGAGCCCCCCGACGGCGCTCATCCGGCGGCGGATCGACCACGCGAAAGCGGCCGAGAGCGCCGCCATGAGCATCGGCAGTTCGAGAGTCATGAAGGCCACACGCGCCACAATATGAGCGCTCTCGCGTCCGGTGACGATTTCGGTCGCCACCTGCAAAAGCATGACCCCCACGACCACGCTGATGCCGAGCCCCAAACGCGAGCGCACCCTGGGGTAAGGATGCGCCGGCTCACGCGAGAGCGCGGGATCCGCGCGCTGAACCATGGCACCCATTGGGAATAAGATGGTACATTGCTCGGGTCCTCTGAGCTCTGTCGCCCGTCCGAAGAGGCGACCGGGTCGTCGGAGGAAAGCCACGGTTCGTCAATCCCGCGCTCCGGACTGGCTGCGGAGACTGTCGAATTGTGGGTGTGATCGCGCCGCAGTCCGTCTTGCGGAAGCCAACGTCGATCAGGCGTCAGAGTACCCGGGGCCCCAGACCCAGGGATCTGATTCATTTTGGCACTGCAGGGCCACTAGACCATGCAAGACTTGGTTGGCTGCCGCGCAGCCAAAAGGAACGGTCGACTCGATGAGACGCCAGCTTCTCGTTTGGATCACGTCCGGAATTGGCATCGTCGTGGCCGCCGCAAGTGGCTGCTCGTCGCCGTCGACGCCGATCGGTCCCGCGAGCCCCATGGCTGAAGGAGATGGCGCCACCGCTCCCGGCAGCTCGGACAGCGGCGTTGGTTTCGGCACCGAAAGCGCCATTTCCGCAGGAGGACAGCCCGACGGCAGTATGGGGGCAACCGGCACTGGCAGCGGCGGCGGAGGTTCGGATGCGACGCCGCGAGTGGATGGCGGCCCTCTGCTGGTGGGCGACGGCGGGGGATCGGCGGACGCGAGCGCCACGGCGAACGACGCCGGGCAATTTCCAGCCATGACGTGCGGAGTGCGCGAGCTTGGGGATCAGGGAAACGGCACGTACGTGAATCCGATACTGCCGGGCGATTTCCAGAACACGGATGTCGTCCGCGTCGGCGACGATTATTATTATATCTCGGCGACGAAAGCACTTTCGCCTGGAATGATGGTCCTTCATTCGAAGGACCTGGTGAACTGGACGGCCATCGGTCACGTCATTCCGGACATCACCCAGATGGGTGTGCGATACAACTACGATCGCATGGACGGTGAGCAACGCGGTGTCTGGGCGGGAGCGATCGCGTATCGCAACAACCTTTTCTATGTGTACTTCACCACGCCCGACGAAGGCATATTTGTCTCGACGGCTGCGGATCCGGCGGGGCCTTGGGCACCATTGACTCGCATGATGACCGCCGCCGGATGGGACGACCCTTGTCCCTTCTGGGATGATGACGGGCAATCCTATCTCGTCACGACGAACTTCGCTCTCGATCCGGCAAACGGCAAGACCTACAACATCCACCTCTTCAAGATGTCCGCCGACGCAAAAAGCCTGATCGCTTCGTCGGATACGATCATTCACCAGTCCCAGGGCAGCGAGGCCAACAAGCTCTTCAAAGTCGGCACCACGTACTATCACTTTTTCTCCCACGTCACGGGCGAAGGGCGTGTTCCGATGACCGAACGCTCGACGAGCCTTTCGGGACCTTGGGAGCTGCATCAGGTCAATCACGTGACGCCAGCCGACCGTGCGCCCAACCAGGGCACCATTCTTCAGACGGCAAAAGGCGAATGGCTCTTCATCACCCACCATGGCAATAGTCAGTGGGAGGGGCGGCCCGCGAGTCTCCTTCCCGTGACCTGGGCCGGCGGATGGCCCGTGGCCGGCCGCGTCGGTCCCGATGGAATCGGCAATATGGTGTGGTCGGGCATGAAACCCATCGTTGGATTTCCGATTGCTGCGCCGCAGACGGACGATGATTTCTCCGGCCCGACGCTTTCCCCACAATGGGAATGGTATTTCCAGCCGCGCGCCGCGATGTGGTCTTTGACGGAGCGGCCAGGATACATGCGCCTTCGCGCGTTCAAATCGCTCCAAGCCGGGAACGTCCGAAAGACCGGTAACGTGCTCACCCAACGCCCGCGGCGCTTCGCAACGAACGTCGCCACCGTGAAGATGGACATTTCGAACATGGCCGACGGCCAAGTGGTGGGCTTTGGTTTTCTCGGCTCTGCCACGGCGACGCTCGGCGTATCTCAGGCGCAGGGCGCACGACGGTTCGTGTTCGACGCAAGCGGAGCCATGACCACCGGTCCAACGATTCAGCCCGCGATGCCGACCGTGTGGCTGCGCATCTCATGG
>JALYHX010000823.1 GCA_030776305.1 Myxococcota bacterium | reverse complement strand
CGGTGGAGCGCAGCTTTGCGATGCGACCCGCGGCAAAATCGTCAGACAGATGTGACAGCAGGACCGGCAGCAGCGCCGCCTGGAGCAGTGACGTCGGAACCATCGCGACGTCCCCTGAGAGCTTGAGCATCGTGCCTGCCCCGGCGATGCCCGCGAGTGCCGCCATCAGCTGATCCACGACAGGATTCAAGCGCGTCACCGCGCCCCCAGCGACCTCGGAAGTGACGAGGCGCGCAATGCGATGCACGGGTTCCGGGCGTGCGAACGTCGGCACAATCGCGATACCGCGCGTCCGCGCCGATGCCGCGAGCACCCCCACCGAAACAAGCTCTCCGGCGAGCGATCCACACGGGATCGCAACGACCGACAACAGCTGGCGCAATGCAGCGATGACCGCGAGCGTCGTCAGTGCGCCGAGTGCGCTGGCGACGGGCAACGGACCATAGAGGTGCTCCGCGTTGAGGATCGATGCAAAGAACGTCTTGACGCTCAACGCGACGAGGTAGACCGCGAAGGGGACGGTCATCCACAGCGCTGCCGTCCGGGCCGCGCCTGTGTAGCGGATCGCCAGCCATCCGGCTGCCAGAGTGCCGATCGTCACAGACAGCGCCGATGCGATCGCGAGGGTGTGGGCAAGCAGCGATCCGCGCACGATCGGAAGCGAGACCGGGTCGCGGAGTTTCACCTCGCCGAGGATCGGAACGACCGCGGAGTCGTGGAATGCCGAGAAGACGAGTGATCCCGCCAGCGCGAACACTGCCCAAGCAAAATAGTAAACGTCGGTCGTCTCGCCACGCCCGAACAAGATCGCGAGGATGACTGGCAGCAACCCCTCCAGACCGCGAAAGACGATTTGCAGCGGCAATAGGAGGAGGACCGTCTTTGCGATCGACCTGCCCGCGTTCATGCAGCGAGCGCCTCGGGCACATCGCCGAGCCCGACGCACGCGATGTCATGAGCCCTTGCGAACTCGAGCAACTCCGCCAGACGCCCGATGATGGACGTCGCTCGCGCATCGCTTGCCGCGTATGGACTCGCCCCGGCGACGACTTCGACGTTGTGAAACATCGCGTTGAGGACGACCACCGCGCCGGGTTGTCTTCGCTGCGCGTCTTTGATTTCGTCGCACGCGATGGCGACGAGTTCTTTGCCGTCGTTGTGGGTCGGACGCAGCCAGCGTGGTTCGATCCATCTGCCCGCGACAGGGATGCGGGACGACCATCGAGGGCGAATCGTGATGGGCACTTCGAGTAGCGAGCTCGCGCCGGAACGACCTGGGTCGCTCGGGTCGGGGTGGTAAGGCTGGGTCGGCGCGTCGACGAATGACAGACCACGCGACACCGCGGACCAGTCGACGTGTGGCGTCACGCTCGACTCGACCGCGTAACCCAGCTGCTCCAGGATCGGAACGGTATGCGGGCCAATGCCGAAACGCCCCGCACGGAAGCTCCGAGGCGCGCGGCCAAACGCTCGTCGAAACGCCTGCGTCATCCATTCGAGCTTCGCGCGCTCGACCTCTGGAGGGTATTCGCGCTGCACCGCGCGCGTTACTTCAGGCTCGAATGCGCCGGGCTCCGCGAGCTCGCCATGCAGGTGCGTCCCCAGCTCCGCGCCTTCGAGCGCGGACAGCTGTTCAATACAGCGCGGCTCGCGCAAGAGCTCCGGCGAGAGCAAGTACGTCGGCTTGCCGCGGAAGCTGCGGAAGAGAGGGTGCAGCCGTTCGACGATGCCGATGGCAACGCCATCGAACGCGAGCGGACGGCGGGTCCGCCAAGCCGGCCCCTTGTCACACTCGCAATCGATCGACACGCAAAGTAGGACGCGCGATGTCACCGCCCCGCAGCCTAGCCCGCATTTCGCCCTTTCCGCACATGCTCGGTGCAGCGAAGGATTCGAGAGAAGGTACACTCGAGTCCTGGTGCCGACGAGCGGGCTGCGGCAATCCACCGCGAGCGCCGTGCATCCCCGCCGGAAGGTGCGGGTCCTCTTCATCAACGACACCGCGCGCAACGGCGGCCCGGGGCG
>JALYHX010000822.1 GCA_030776305.1 Myxococcota bacterium | reverse complement strand
CCAATACATCGATTAGCGGTTCCAGTGGATCCACGACGACCATCGAGCTCGAACCGGCGCTCGACTATTTCGTCATTCGCAATCTCTCGATCGGGGGCTCCATAGAATTCAACTATGTGTCGGCCGGAACCACGCACTCGACACGCTTTGGAGTCGGGCCTCGTGTGGGCTATAACTTCACGCTCTCCGATCTCATCTCAGTTTGGCCTCGGGCGGGCCTGTCGATTGGAACCAAAAGCTCCACCACGGATCCGGCGCCAGGCGCCCCGGCGGGTACGCCGTCCATATCCTCGAGCGGCACGAACGTGCAGCTCAACCTTTATGTCCCTCTCATGTTTCACCCGGCGCCGCATTTCTTCGCGGGTCTGGGACCCTTTCTGGATGTGGATTTGAGTGGCGATGCCAAGGCGACCACCTTCGGAGCCAAGATGACCATCGGCGGCTGGGTGCTTTAGCCGCAAATCCAACCATATACGGCCAGCAGAGGGCGGCAGAGCGCTCGAAAGACCGCGTGGTGCGAGATTTGCCAAGCGGAGCATGGTCGCTCTATGAGGACTCGATAAATCGAGAAATCGAGCACGCACCTTCGAGCGCTATGGTGCCCTGTGCTGTCGGCTCATTGTCCGATTGGGGTTGGGCGACGCCACGCTTCCGCGCGAAGCTGAGAAATCGGCTGCAGCCCAGCCGGCGTATCGCCGGGATGTGGCCTCGGCACCACGGAAGTGAAATTCCGACGCTCCCGATCTTTGCGCTACTCATGGATGATCTCCGGCGAACATGCCTGCCCTCTCTGCTCAGCACCTCCGAAAATCATTCGGTTCCCAGGTCGTCCTCGACGACGCCACGTTTACGCTTGCCCGAGGTGAAAAGGTCGGACTCATCGGCGCGAATGGTGCGGGCAAGTCGACCCTTGCGCGCATCCTCGCGGGCCTCGAGGCTCCGGACGGCGGGACGCTGAGCACGCGACGCGGTCTCACCGTGCGCTATCTCGCCCAGGAGCCTGAGCTCGACCCGGACATGAGTGCCCAAGCGGTGGTCGAGGACGCGCTGACCGCATGGCGAGAAGCGACCGAACAGCACGCCGCGCTGACCGCGGAGCTGTCTTTGCCCTCGGGTACCGCTCGGACCGACTCCCTTTTGGCCGAACAAGCGAGGCTCGACGACGCTGTCGCACGGCTCGGAGGGTGGGAGCGTGGGCACGAGGCGCTCAGCTTCCTCGATCGCCTCGGGGTGCACGACGTGGGTCGGGCCTGCGGGGTCAGGAGCGGAGGTGAGCGCCGACGCATCGCTCTCGCGCAATTGCTCGTTGCGAGTCCAGACGTTGCGATCCTCGACGAGCCCACCAATCATCTCGATGCCGACACCAGCGCTTGGCTCGAGGGCTTTCTTGCGCGTGACTTTCGTGGCGCCATCGTCGTCGTCACGCACGATCGCTACTTTCTCGATGCCGTCGCAACGCGCATCGTCGAACTCGAACGAGGCCGCTTGGGGACATTCGCGGGCGGGTACACGGAGTACGTCGAAAAGAAGGCGACCATCATCGCGCAAGAGGAACGTGTCGAGCAAAACCGACAGAACGCGTTGCGCCGCGAGCGCGAGTGGCTCGCGCGAGGACCCAAGGCTCGCGCGACCAAGCAAAAGGCACGCATTCAGCGGGCCGTCGAACTAGAGGCGAGGGGCCCCGCCACGGCGGGACGCCCTGGTGAGGTGGAGCTCCTCGCTGCCGCGACACCGCAGCAGGGCAAAACCATCCTCGAGTTGAAGGGTTTGAGCCTCGCTCCGACAGCGGGCGCGCCAGCGCTTCACGATCCGCTGAGTCTTATCCTGGCCGCTGGGGAACGGATCGGCGTCGTCGGCCCGAACGGCGTCGGAAAGACGACACTATTGCGCGCGATCCTCGCCGCCGTCGAGGAGTCGCGTCGCGGCGAGCGACCCGCCGACGCGCCGAGCGTCATCGCGGGCAGCATCGTCATAGGCAAGAACACGCGCGCCTCGTATCTCGATCAGGCGCGCGCCGAACTCGATGATGACAAATCAATTTTCGACGACGTCCGGGGGGAGGGCGGGACCGTCGTGACGTTGGGTCCTCGCGAGAGTCAGTCGATGGACCTGCGCAGCTATCTCGAGCTTTTCTTGTTCAACGCGAACAAACAGCGACAGAAGGTGGGCTCGCTGTCTGGAGGCGAGCGCGCTCGTGTGGCCTTGGCAAAGATCCTGCGCGAGGGATCGAACCTCCTTCTCCTGGACGAGCCCACCAACGACCTCGACTTACCCACGCTCGCTGCGCTCGAACAGATGCTCCAGGCGTATCAAGGGTCCGTGGTCGTCATCACGCACGATAGGGCGTTTCTGGATCGTGTGGCGACCGCAATTCTTGCCTTCGAGCCCCGTCCGGCAGATGGCCGGCAGGCGACGGTGACGCGCTATAGCGGCGGATACGCGGACTACGTCGTGCAGCGGGCAAGGAAGCGGGAACCTCGAGCGTCCCCCGAGCTCGAGGGCGCCCTTGGCTCCGGAAGGGGCGCAGCGGTCCACAAGCGCCCGCCGGTCTCGGCACAGGCCGAGCGAGGCAATCGTTCCAAGGGGGCCGGCGCACTGACCCACGCCGAGCGCCTCGAACTCGACAAGATCATCCGAGCCATCGAGGCGTCGGAGAAGCGCGTCGCCGACGTGTCCTCGCTGCTCGCCGATCCGTCGCTCTATGCGAACCGCGGCCACGAGGTCGCCGGGCTGCACGCTCAACTCGCCACCGCACGAGCAGAGGCCACAGCTCTCATCGCCCGGTGGGAGGCTCTGGAAGCGAGAAGGGGCGCCTGAGGTACCAGCGGCGATACACGGGAGTCACCTGTCGGTTGCCCAGGTGGAGCGGCATCCCGCTACGGGGAGAGCCCGGGGACCGAGCTGGAAACGGCGCTTACAATCTGGTCACGCGGGATGCTTCCTTCGAAGTGAAAGGGCACGCCCACGTGCAAAAGCGATCCGCCAAGATCTAGAGTTCCGTCCACGGAGTAAGGGACAGCGCCGCCTGCAGCCATCAGGGTTGCCAGGGCGCCGAGACTTGGCCAGTCGAGGCTGAGCGGTACGTCAATCCGCGTCGTACGCGCGGCGGGAAGAATGATGGCTGCGGGAAGCCGGACGATACCCCGTTCCTCCACCGCGCCGCCCACGACGACACGAGACGTGACGTCGCTTGCCGATAGGTCGACCGAATTGGGATTTGCGGCATCGAGCTCCAGCCGGAGTTCCACGCCCTGCGGATCGATCCGCATGAGGGTGATGTGCTTGGGCAGGAGCGTGGGTGGAGTCGGTCGCGAACACGCGACCACGAACATGACGAAACAGGCGAGGCGCGACGGCACGGTTGCACGCGAGGAAGAACGCGTCGATCAGAAATAGAGAGTCATGCCTCCGGTCAGAAGGCCGCCGCCGGACGTGTTCGTCGTCCGGCAAATGCCATAGGCAGCGGGATTCGAGCTGCACCCCGTCGGCTGGTCGAACTCTGGCTGGGCTCGCGCGAGATCGTCGGTTCGCCCGCGGACGAACCCGCGAACATCGACATTGAACGCGAGGACACGCGTGAGCCGCAGCTCGAGGCCGGCGCCGACTTGCCCGCCGAAGTAATCGTAGTGGTTGTCGACCGGGCTTGCGCAACCGTCGCACTTGACATGGGCGCCTGACCAACCGAAGCCCGCGAGCAGGTAGATTTGGGCGCGCGACCGTGGGT
>JALYHX010000821.1 GCA_030776305.1 Myxococcota bacterium | reverse complement strand
AACTCGGGCGTCAGAAATTCGTCGATGAACGTAACGTCGTTGTAGAGGGCGCGCACTTCAAAGATCTTCCGCTTGCCGAGCCCGAGGCGCAGGTTCCAGTTCTTCTTCGCCTCCAGAGCGTCGCAATCCTCCCACTCCTTGCCGAACTGTCCCTTGTCCCATCGCTCCTCGATGTGGCGAAACAGTTCCACGCCGAGCTTGTATGGATTGAGCCGCCCCCCGCTCGTCGCAAGCACCCCCGCCGCGTGGTCCGCGTAGTCGACGATCTCGCTCGCATCGAGAATCTTCTCTGTCAGTAGCTTCGAGTGCCAGTACGTCGCCCAGCCCTCGTTCATGATCTTCGTCTGCCACTGCGGTGCGAAGTAGTAAGTCTCCTCGCGCACCACCTCGAGCACGTCGTGCTCCCAGCGCTCGAGCGGCGCGTGCGCCAGCAAGAAGACGAGGACATCCCGCTCGGCGTGCTCGGGAAACTTCTTCGACCTCTCGCGCTCGGCTTCGATCTTCTTCTTCTGCCTTTCGAGATAGTCTTCCGGATTGATGAAGCTCTCCATGTACTCTTTTGCGCGCAACCTCGGGATTTCCGTCGCCTTCGGCTCATCGTCCTCGGTCGGGCGCGTCGGCCGACGGCCGCTGAACGGGGCGTGCAGGTCGACGAGGTTCTCGAGACTGAGGCAGAAGTCGAGAAATTCCTCCACCTTGTTGATCCCCTGCCGCGCCACGATACGCCGCAACCGCGCCCCATGGTTTGCCATCTTGTCGATCCAACGCCGGTTCGGATCGTACGTGCTGGGACGCTTGACCGGGTCGACGGTCCGCCCTCCCGTGTCGAGATCGGTGGATCGAAAACAGTAATTGTTCTTGAAGAAGTCGACATGGGCGTAGACGTGCGCCATGACGAGCTTCTGATCGACGAGCGAATTTCCCTCGAGCAAATAGCCATACGAGGGGTTGTTGTTGATGACCATCTCGTAAATCTTGGAGAGCCCGTACTCGTATCCTTTTGCGAGCCTTTCGTACTCCATGCCGAACCGCCAGTGTGGATAGCGGTTGGGGAAACCACTGTACGCGGCGATCTCGTTCATCTGGTCGTATGTCAAAATTTCGAAGACGGTGGGGAAGAAGTCGAGGCCCGCCTCGGCCGCGAGCTTCTCGATCCGATTCTGCTCTTCCCGCAGATACGCAGGCAGCGCCGTCTTCAGCGCAAATTCGCTCATGGTGACCTCATGCGCCTTTCCCCAAGAACTCTTTGATCGAGCCTACGATCGCCTCCTTGTCTCGAATCTCGCTCGTCGTGACGCGCTCGTCCTGACCGAAGTGCTCCCGCAAATCCTTGATGAATTGCCCGGAGCCATACGGACTCTCGACCTGGCCGTATGCAAACATGTTGACGCGAGGCAACATCTTCTGTTTGAGGACGTCGACGCAAAGCAGCGTGTCGTCCATCGACCAGTTGTCGCCGTCGGAAAAATGGAATGGATAGATGTTCCATTCCGAGGCGGGGTAGTGGTCGTCCATGAGCTGCGAGCACAGCTTGTACGCGCTCGAGATCATCGTGCCGCCGCTCTCGCGTGTGTGGAAGAACGTCTCTCGGTCGACCTCGCGCGCGACGGCGTCGTGGATGATATACCGGCTCTCGAGGCCCTTGTACTGCTTGGTGAGCCACGCATCGATCCAGAAGCTCTCGATGCGCACGATCTCTTTTTGCTCGTCCCCCATCGAGCCCGACACGTCCATCATGTAAATAATGACGGCATTCGCGACCGGTTCGGCCTCCGTGCGCCAACTCCGATATCGTCTGTCGCTGGGGATTGGAACGACGACAGGATTTCCCGGAGCGTACGTTCCCATGGCGATCTGCCGTTTCATCGCCTCGCGGTAGGTGCGCTTGAAATTTCGTAGCGACTCCGGGCCGACGCGGCGAATGCTCGTGTAACGGTCCTTCGCATTGATGATCTTGCTCTTGCCCTTGTCCTGAATGTCGGGGAGCTCGAGCTCCTCTCCCAAAATGGACGCGAGTTCGTCCAGAGTCACGTCGACTTCGAGAACGTGCTCACCTGCCCCGGACCCCGCCTTGTGCCCTTCCCCCGGCTCCTGCGAGTCCTGATCGCCGCTGATGGGATCACCCGGATCGCCGTCTCCTTGGGCGGCTCCGCCGCGCGGCCGGTCACCGAACGCGAAATGCGGGATGTCGATCTGCGGGATGGGAATCGACACGAGGTCCTTCCCTTTGCGCCCGATGAGCTCCCCCTGCGAAATGTACTTTCGCAGGTTCTGGCGGATCTTGCCGCGAACAATCGCTCGGAAACGTGAATGGTCTTGATCGATCTTGAGCGACATCCCTTACGAGTCTAGCGCGCTCTTCGAATCGTGTTCGAATGACCCGCTGTCACCGTCGACGCCCGTGCCCTCAACCACGTACATCCAGCGCCGTCCGCGCAATCCAGAAGCATATCATCGCGTTGGCCGCGGTCCATATGCGCAAAAGGAAAGGCCCGCCGACGAACGCTACATCGCCCGCACACGCCATTTGCGCAAGGAGTGCCGCCGTCCCGAGCGCGACCCCGCCGATGAAGGGCCTGACGCGAACACGTGCAAACGCAAGCGCCGTAAGCGCCAACGCCGGCAAAGCGCTCGCGAGAAGAAGCCAGCGGTGGAGGCCTGCGCCGACAAAGAGGAGATCCCATTCTCCAACGGGTCGCATGGCCAGATCGACCAGCCCGCGCGCGACTCCGGTATGAGGGGTCAATCCGAAAAGGGGCGCCACGGGGAAAAGGCCCACGCTCGTGAGGAGGGCGCCCAGAAAACCGGTAGCAGTCCAGGATGGCTTTCCGCCTCGCTTCCCGTTGCGCCAGGCGACCGCCCATCCCAGGCCAACGAGCGCGATCGCGCGAAGCAGGACATGCGTCCAGAAGACGCGCGCCGCCGCCGCTCCAGCATCGACGATGCCGGCGCCAAAAAGCTCCCTGTCCTCGCCGCTCGCCGATTGTCGACTCCAGGGCAAAGCGGAGGACTTGGTACTGGGCCGGCGCGCTGACGACTCGAGGACGTCGCGCACCGACCTGCTGTCCGTCACGCCGAGAGCCTCCACCATCGCCGCCACGCCCGCCACGTGCGGCGACGCCATGCTGGTCCCGTTGAACGTGCCGAAGACCTCGCACTTGTCGTGGCCACCGTTGCAGACCGTCTGCTGCGTGACCGCAACGCCGGGCGCCGCAATCGAGACCTCGGGCCCACGCGAAGAAAACCACGCGATGTGGTCGTCCGGGTCGGTGGCGCTGACGGCGACGACGCCAGGATACGCCGCCGGCCAACCGACGCTTCGACCGCTGTTTCCTGCAGCCGCCACCACGACCACGCCCCTCGCGACCGCGTGTTTCACGGCGTCGGCCAGGATTTGGCTCTTGATCGGCCCACCCAGGGACAGATTGATGATCTGCGCCCCCTCATCGGCCGCAAATCGAATGCCCTCGGCGACGTTCGCGACGGTTCCGAAGCCTTGTCCGTTGAGCACCTTGACGGGCATCAGCGTCGCGCAGAACGCGAGTCCCGCGGCCCCCACGCCATTGTTGGTCGTCTGCGCGATCGTCCCGGCGACATGCGTGCCGTGACCGTGGTCGTCGTACGCCTCGGCGGAGTCATCGACGAAATTCCACCCTCCTTTGCAGTTCGTACCCCCGAGATCGGTTCCACGCGAAAACGGCCCACTATCGAAACAGGCGACGCCCGTGTCGATGACGGCGACCGTCACCCCCAGCCCGCACGTGTAGTGCCATGCGTCCTCGGCGCCGACACGCTGGAGGTGCCATTGCTTGCTCCCGTAGAGCGGATCGTTCGGAACGAAGCTCACACGGTAGAGTGCCATCGGCTCGACGTGCTCGACACGCGGGTCACGCGACAGCACATCGATCAGCGCTTGCTCTCGGGCGCGGCCCACCTCAGCCACTTCGAGCCGATCGTGTGTGGCGGCCCACCGGCTGTTTGCGTGCATCGACAACCCGTACGTCGTCGACAACCCTGCGACGTCCGCCGCGCTTGTGTCGTCGCGTAGGTCGATGACGATTTCGCCCTCCACGGCGTCGGATGCGATGTCGTCGACGCCGAACGACGGTCCTACCGCGTGATCTGCGCCCCCGCTCCGGTCCTG
>JALYHX010000820.1 GCA_030776305.1 Myxococcota bacterium | reverse complement strand
GCCGACAACAGCACCGAGCTCGCCCGGTGGACGCCGCGGCTGCACGCCGAGGCCAAGGCACTCGCTGAAAAGACCTTTCCGAGTGGGAAAGCAGCGATTCAGGCGGCGATGAAAGGCAAGCACCGTAAGCCGGGCGACGCCGAACGCGACAAGTACCGGCACCCGGCGGAGACGCTCGACTTCTTCGGCTTCAAGCCCACGATGACGGTCATCGACATCGGCCCCGGCGAGGGCTGGTACACCGAGCTCCTGGCCCCAGCGCTCGCAAAGTCGGGGCAGTACATCGCGACGAGCACGGACGCCAATGGTCCTGCGGACACGCGGCCGACGTTCAATGGCCAGCGGTTCAAATCGTTTCTCGAAAACGCCCCGGAGCTCTACGGCAAAGCACAGACCATCGTGGTCGACCCGAAAGCGCCGAAGCTAGGCAAAGACGGGCAAGTCGACATGGTGCTCATCATGCGCGGCGTGCACGGGATGAAGAACAACGGGACGTTCGACGCCTGGCTCGCCGAAATCCAGCGTGCCCTCAAACCGGGAGGCATCCTCGGGATCGAAGAGCATCGCGCCCTGGCGGACGCCGATCCGGCCGTCAGCGCCAAGAAGGGGTACGTCCCGGAGAAGTGGGTGATCGCGCAAGTCGAGGCCGCGGGGTTCAAGCTCGCAGGCAAATCCGAGATCAACGCGAACGCCAAGGACACGAAGGACTACCCAGAAGGGGTGTGGGCGCTCCCGCCTACATTTCGACTGGGCGACAAGGACCGCGAAAAGTACGCCGCCATAGGCGAGAGCGACCGGATGACGCTCAAGTTCGTCAAGATCGCGCCGAAGGTGACGGGCAAGTAACGTCGACCTTCCTCCATGCGCGACCACGCCGACGTCGTCATCATCGGCGCGGGGATCATGGGGCTGTCGGTCGCGTACCATCTCGCCGAGCGCGGCGTTACCAACGTCACCGTCGTCGACATGGGATACCTCTGCGGCGGCGCGAGCGGTCGCAACGGAGGGGGTATACGGGCGCGGTGGTCGAGCGAGACGAACGTGCGCCTCATGCTGGAGAGCATCCGCATCTGCCGCGCTTTTGCGGCAAAGATGAAGATCAATGTCTGGTTCCGCCAGGGGGGCTACCTCTTTCTCGCGCGGTCGACCGACCAGCGCGAGCGTCTCGAGAAGAGCGTCGCGCTGCAGAACGAGTGCGGATTGACGACGCGGATGCTGACCGCCGCCGAAGCGCGGCGCGTGGTGCCCGAGATCGATACGAACGGAATCGAGGCGGCGAGCTACAACCCGGATGACGGCGTCGTCTTCCCGTGGCCGTTCGTCTGGGGCTACGCGCAGGCCGCGCGAAAGCGCGGGGTCGAAGTCGTTCCGTGGCACGAAGTCACTGGCTTCGAGACGAGGGGGACGGCCTGTATTTCTCTCAATCGACGCGCGGCGAAATCGTCGGGGGCGTTGCGAACGAGTACGTTGCGCCCGGCCTCAATCACGAGAGCTCACACGCGTTCCTCGGCAAGTACGCGCGGTCGCTCGTTCGAACATGCCCCGTGCTCGCGGGCGTGAAGGTGCTGCGCCAGTGGGCGGGTTGTTACGACATCACCCCCGACGCCAATCCGATCGTGGGCCCGGTGGATGAAGTCGACGACTTCTACCAGGCGAGCGGCTTCATGGGGCACGGTTTCATTATGGCGCCGGTCGTCGGGAAGCTTCTCGCAGAGCGCATCGCCGGGGGGAAGAGCGTAACGGTCCTCGAGCCGTGGAAGCTTCGCCGGTTCAAAGAGGGGAAGCTCCTGTCGGAGGCGATGATCCTCGGGTAGAAGCGCCATCGGTCCCGGATCGGTTGGGGGCCGGGGCTTCGCCCGTGCCAGTCGCACCGTGTGGTGCAATAGCCGCGTTGACACTTGTGTGCGCTGCCCTGTACCGTCCGATTCCCTGCAAAGTTGGAGTCGCGTGGGGCCGGCGTCGGTGATGGGAAGCGACGCGTCGCGGCACGCACATCGGGAGAAATCGCCATGAAGACCGCGCGTACGCTCGTCTGCACGCTCCGTCTGTTGTCAGCCGCCGCGAGCACCGTCGTGCCGCTGGGGCTGTGCGGCACGGCCATCGTTGCATGCGATGACGAGAACGATCCGAAGACATGGGTGAAGCGGCTCGATGACCCCGCCCAGCGTCCCAACGCGATCAAGCGCCTGACGCAATTTTACGAAGACAGCATGACGAAGGCGAGCAACAACACGAGTGCGCCGGAGGTCAAGTCACTCCTCGACCAGATCATCGATCCGCTCACCAAGCAGTACATGGCGGGCGGGCTCGACGAAAAGACTCGTGTCGACCTGATGAAGTTTCTCGCCGAGACGCACGACCCGCGTACCCAGCCAGCGCTCGCGAAGGCCCTCAAGGACTTCGAGATGGGCAAGACAGATGACGAAGGACGCGTCGCGTGCGCATCGGTCCTCTTCATGGCGAAGGCCGGGGTCAAGATCGATCAGACGGTCGTCGACGAGCTCTGGAACATGTTCTCCAAGTTCAAGCTATCGAAGGCGCAGAGCGAGCGCCTCTATCACGCGGTGCACGACGCGGTCCTCGCCGTGAACGACACGAGCTACTGCGACAAGGCCATCGAGAAGCTCGCGGCACCGGTGACGTCGGACGTCGATTCGCAGAAAGACCAGCTGATGTGGTGGCAGCTCACCAGCGTGCAGCTGATCAGCGAACAGCGCTGCGCGAAGGCCGCCAAGCCGCTCATCGTGACGCTTCTCACGCCGACGAAGACGTCGACCCTCGGCGCGACGATCCAATTCGCGCTGCTGAAGATGGCCAAGGACGCGGAGCCCGAGCTCATCAAAGCGCTTACGGGGCAAGACCCGGACTATACGAAGGCGGCCGAGGGCTTCGAAGACAAGGCGGGTATCGGCGTCATCGCAGAAGTGCTGGCTCAGATTGGCCGGCCCGCAGGGCGCGACGCCATCTTGAGAGCTCTGCCCACGGCGGATACCGACACGGCGCGGACCGAGCTCGCGCAAGCGCTCGTCCAGATGCCGAACGACGCGCCGGTCGAGCCCGCGTTCTTGGACACGTACAAGAAATTGACGTGGGACTCGACCGACAAGCTGCTCGGGTCGCTCAAGCCACGCGCGGCGCTCGCACAGCAATCGGCGAAGTTCTACGACCCCAAGCTTCTCGATTGGCTGCTCAAGGAGCTGAAGAAGGCGCCGGACTATTCGGCGCGGCTGTTGATGCTCGAGGCGGCGTCGAAGCTGATGACACCCGAGCGCAAAGCCGAGGTCGTCGACGCGATGGCGAAAGTGAAGAAGGAGGCCCCGGCGGACCTCTTTCAGCTGAGTCAGATGATGTTCGACTTCTCGAGCGCCGCTCTCGACAAATGCAAGACGGACCTGAACTGCTACATCGCATTGCTCGACGAGCCGCTCCCGAGCTCGTCGCCGACGGCGAACACGAAGACGGTCAAGGCGACGTGGATGGCAGTCATTTATGGAGGCGGCCCGAACGCGAATGCGACGCGCGCCGAGCTGCTCAAGCACGTGGACAAAGTGAGAAACACCGGCGCGCGCATCGCGCTGTGTGAGGCGATCGACAAGCTGGCACCTCAGGGGGATGTCGCGGCCGCCGACGCGCTCGACAAGATCATCGCGGCCGATACGAAGAGCGGCGACAAGAGCCTCGCGTCGACGGACAACACAGTGGCGCAGGTTGCGTGGCGACTGCGGGTGCGAGGGCAGTAGTCGGGGTCGAAGGTCGAGGTCGGCGCCGCACCGGTCACACGAAGGCCCGCGCTCAAAGCACGTCCGCGGTCATGCGCACGTCCCCCGCGGGAACGACGTAGCGCTTGCCGGTCCGCGGGTCGACGGCGTCCGGCACAATCTCGAGCATCGGCACGAGCGCGAACGCGCGGGCGCACAGCTCCGGATGTGGAACCATCAGGCGCTCGATGTCCACGACGACACCGCCTGCCCAGAGCAAGTCGAGATCGATTGTCCGTGGCGCCCATTTCTCTTTACGGACGCGTCCGAGCCCCACTTCGATCGCGAGCAGGACATCGAGGAGCCGCTCGGGCGTATCGCGATAGGCCACGAGCGCCGCCGCATTGAGAAACTCTGGTTGCTTCATTCCACCCACCGGGGCGGTCGCGTACACGTGCGACGTCTTCTCGACGTGCGTCGTGCGCCGCAGCTCTCCGACGGCAGCACGCATCGTCGCCAGGCGGTCGCCCAGATTGGCACCGATGCCGACGACCGCGTGAACGATCAAGGACTCGATGGCTCTAGCATCAATGGGTCCGTCAGCTCTCCGCGGTACCCGCCGTTGACCAGCGGCTGAGGAGGTCCGCCGTCCCCGGGGTCGCCGCTCTGTACGAAAAAGAGCAACGCGCCGTTCTCCTGTCCGTTCAGCTTTGCGTCGAGCGTGATGACCGCGCCTGGCGGCGCGTCGAACGAGACACCGCTGATGCCCGTGGATGTCTGGGTGACGACGTCGATTCCGCTCGGGCCTGTCGTCAAGAGCTGGTCGGTCGTCGAAAGACCCTCGCCCGCCGCGAGCGTTATCGCGCCGCTGCCCGTCGAGATGTTGATATCGAAGCTGCAATCCAGGTTGGTCTGGCTCGTGTCGCACGTCCACCACACGTGCCAGTGCCCGCCAGTTGCGTACTCCGTGAAGATACCCACGCCCTGGCCTGGCTGCGCGGTCATCGTGCGATTCGCATCGACCTCGACGAGCATCGGCTGGGTCATCGCCCCGCTGCTGCTTCCGCTGCTGCCGTACGCGCCTCCGCCGCTGCTGCTGGCTGCGGCGCCCGCCGAAGTGCGGAAGCCACCGCCGCTGCCTGGCCGAGCCTCCACCGTGCAAGCGGCCAGGACGATGGCCGAACCCGCGATGCCCAATTCAATCCCTCTTCGAAGCCACGCCGGCGACATTGAGCTGTCCTCCTCGAAGCCGCCGTCAACCGAGACGTTCCAGCCCCGGTGTCGACGACGATCCCCCGTCAGCGGTGACCACCGCCGTGACCACCGCCGCCACCGTGAAAGCCACCACCTCCGCTGAATCCACCGCCATGCGAGCCGCTCGAGTATCCCCCGCCTCCATGGAACCCGCCAGTCGCTCCGCCACCGGTGGAGCCGTGGAATGCCGGCGCACTGTAGCTCGGGGCGGAACTATGAGAGGCGGGCGCGCTGTAGCTCGGGGCGGAAACACGTGGCGATGAATAAGCGGGAGCGCCGCCGGCGTAGTGTTGTGCGGGCGCGGTGTACACCCGCGGGCCTGCGCCAGACGGCGTGGATGGCGCGAAGTACGGACGTGCGGCGCCCCCAGACGCAGGAGAGGGCGGCGCGTATGTCGGGCCCTGAGAGGCCGCGCTTCCAGCGAACCCAGCACCGAATCGACCACCGAAGTGGGATGCGGCAGGTGGGCTGTACGCGGGCGCCGCGGATCGCGCGCCCCCGCCATAAGCCGGTGCCGACCGAGCCATGCTGCCGTACGAGGCGGACGGGGACCAAGATCGTGACGTCATCCCACCGTAGGCTGGGGCCGCAGCGGCCATGGCCGCCGCGTGACCGACCGCAACGTTGGAATTGGTCACGGAACCACGCGCCCATCCCATGGGAGCGCTCGCGCCCATCGCCATCGCCGTGCTTGGCCGCGCGAACGTCCGCGCCTGCATGACGCCGCGGTTCGCACCGAGGGCAACGACGGCCGTGGGCGGAATCCGAAGCGTCGAAGGAGGCGGCCCACCGATACCGGGACGCGCGAGCACGCGACCCGCGACAGCTCCACCCGCCGGTGACCATGGCTGCGTATGGGCCGCGATGACACCGACCCGCTCGCCGGCAACGAGACGCGTGGCGACGGAGGGATGGAACAAGTCGCCCGTGGCCACGAAACCGTACGGCGCGACCGGCACGAATCCAATGCCCACCGCGACGCCACGATGCCAGCACCACGTCGGTGCGAGTGGCGCCCAGCCGACGTACCCCCAATCGCCCCAGCCGTACCGCCACGACACCCACGCCCCAGCATATTCGCGCCCGGGAATCCACTCCCAGCCCAGTCCGCCACCGTAGACCCAACGACCGTAATGAAACGGCGCCCAGCCCCAACTGTAATCGCTGACCCAAGTGTAATCGTCGTCGTACGCCCAGTGTCCGGCGGTTTGGTAGGGTGTAAAATCAGCGCCGACCACGGACGGCGACGGAACCCATGTGGTGCCGTAGGTCGGGTCTTCGACCCAAGAGCCGTAGGCGTCGAGGGTGTCTCGGAAATCGGTCAACGCGGCCGGATCCGTGTCCCCATATTGCGTCTCCGACGTGTCGGTGTCCTCGCCGATGACTACGTCCCGCGAATCCGTCGCCGCGCCGTAAGACACTTGTTCGTACGACGCCGGGCCGACGGGGGTTGGCGCCTCAACGGGGGCCGATCGCAGAGTGGTCGTTCCGACCGGGTACGCGACCTCGGGGGCTTCGGCGCCTTCTTCTGCGCACCCTGTGGCGAAGGGGACGATTGCAGCGACGACAACGACAAATGCGGAGGCGGTGGGGAACTTCATGGGGACCTCGAATTGCGATGTGCCGAATGGTGCAAGGGGCGAGCCCAGCCAGCACCTTGAATGTAAGGCTTCAAACGTCGGTCAGCGAGCGAGTCACCTGCCCCATCCGCAAGGGCACGTTGTCCCGCTCGAGCCAGCGCGTCCGGGACACTCCTGTGTAGTGCCCCCTGTAGTGCCGCGTGTAGTGCTGCGTGTTGCCGCGGCCCCCATGCCACCGGCATGGCACGTCGCCCGCGCGCGTCATGATAAGCTTCTGGTGTCGTTCACGAGAGGGACTCCCTGATGACCGAAACCCGCACTGCCAACATGACCGCCCGCATCGCCGGGATGCAGGACTTCAGGTTGTATCGGGAGCTTCATTGGGAGGGCAGTTTCGAGGAATACCTGGCCATCGTTCGCGACAAGCCGCAGGTCACGCGCAACGCCTACCAGCGGATCTACGACATGATCATCAGTTACGGGACCGAGGAGTACATCGACAACAAGAAGAAGCTGATTCGCTACAACTTCTTCAAAGACGAGCAGAACGGTGGCTCCAACGCGATCTTCGGTCTCGACATTCCGCTGATGCGCCTGGTCCATGTGCTCAAGGCGGCCGCCGAGGGCTACGGGCCCGAACGTCGCGTCATCCTGCTGCACGGCCCGGTCGGCTCGTCGAAGAGCACGATCGCGCGTCTACTCAAGCAAGGGGTCGAGCAATACTCGCGGTCGCCCGATGGTCCGCTCTTCGCGTTCGACTGGGTGGCGCTGTCGGGGACGGGGATCGCCACGAGCGACCAGGATCACTTCCCCAGCCCGATGAACGAAGAACCGCTGCGAATCATCCCGCCCGACTGGCGCGCAAAGGCGATCGACGAGCTTGGTCTCTCGAACGACAAATTCAAGGTGCGCGTCGATGGGGATCTCGACCCGGCGAGTCGTTTCATCTTCAAATGCCTGATGCAGAAGTACGAGGGCGACTGGGCGAAGGTCGTCACCAATCACGTCCGCGTTCGGCGATTGGTGCTGAGCGAGAAAGACCGAATCGGGATCGGAACGTTCCAGCCGAAGGATGAGAAGAACCAGGACTCGACCGAGCTCACGGGCGACATCAATTACCGAAAGATCGCCGAGTACGGGTCGGACTCGGACCCGCGCGCATTCAACTTCGACGGCGAGTTCAACATTGCCAATCGCGGAGTGCTCGAGTTCATCGAGATCCTCAAGCTCGACGTCGCGTTCCTTTACGATCTCCTGGGCGCGACGCAGGAGCACAAGATCAAGCCCAAGAAGTTCGCGCAAACGGACATCGACGAGGTCATCATCGGCCACACGAACGAGGCTGAATACAAGAAGCTCCTCAACAACGAGTTCATGGAAGCCCTGCGCGACCGGACCATCAAGATCGACATCCCGTACATCACGAAGCTCACCGAAGAGATCCGCATCTACGAGAAAGATTTCAACGGTACCAAGATCAAGGGCAAGCACATCGCCCCGCACACGCTCGAAGTCGCCGGGATGTGGGCGGCGCTGACGCGCCTCGAGGACCCGAAGAAGCACAATCTGTCGCTGCTCCAGAAGTTGAAGCTGTACGACGGAAGGGTGCTCCCAGGGTACACGCAGGACACGGTGAAAGAGCTGCGCAAGGAGAGCAAGCGGGAAGGGATGGAGGGAATCTCCCCGCGCTACGTGCAGGACAAGATCTCGAACGCGCTCGTGAACGAGGCGGGCGAGGGGACGATCAATCCGTTCATGGTGCTCAACGAGCTCGAGAAGGGGCTCCGGCACCACTCGCTCATCACGAGCGAGGAGCAGCGCAAGCGCTACGCCGAGATCATCGGAATCGTGAAGCGCGAATACGAAGAGATCGTGAAAAACGAAGTTCAGCGCGCCATCAGCGCGGACGAGGACGCGATCGGCAAGCTGGCAGCGAACTACATCGACAACATCAAGGCGTTCACGCTCAAAGAGCGCGTGAAGAACCGGTACACGGGACAGGACGAGGATCCCGACGAGCGCCTGATGCGGTCGATCGAGGAGAAGATCGAGATCCCCGACAACCGCAAAGACGACTTCCGTCGCGAGATCATGAACTTCATCGGCGCGCTGGCCGTCGAAGGCAAGCGGTTCGAATGGAACACGAACGACAGATTGCGCCGCGCGCTCGAGCTCAAGCTCTTCGAAGACCAGAAGGACAGCATCAAGCTCAAGACCCTGGTCAGCGCGGTGGTCGACAAGGATACGCAGGAGAAGATCGACATCATCAAGTCGCGCCTCATCAAGAACTTCGGATACAACGAGGTCAGCGCGACGGACGTCCTGAACTACGTGGCGTCGATCTTCGCCCGCGGCGACGCGAAGGACTGATACCCACTCGTGCAAGCGGTCGACGCGTCGAGCGGATATGGCGCACGTACGGTCTGATGATGCGACAAGACGCGACCGATACGGCGACAGATTGGGCGGACACAGCGACACATCGCACAGGACACCGCGACAAATGGCGCCAATGCGGCGACGCGCCACTTGGATACGGCGACATGTCGCTCGGACACGGCGACACACGGCGCTGAGGCGGCGACGCGTCGCTTGGATACGGCGACATGTCGCGCGGACACGGCGACACACGGCGCTGAGGTGGCGACGCGTCGCTTGGATACGGTGACATGTCGCGCGGACACGGCGACACACCGCTCGGATAGGTGACATGTCGCGCCGATACGGCGACGCGCTGGTTGGACCCGGCCACAGGACTTGCCGAGTCAGCAACACGTCCGACGGACTGGCGCGTGGATCGGTTGCAGCACGCGCTGGACGAGAGGATTCGACGACCGGAATTGCGACAGCCATCCGTGGATGCAAAGGGCGCCGCCCAGTGTCAGCATCCCAAGTTGCGCCGCGTCAAAGTCGCGCGTAGACACTGCGCCCAATGAGTTCCTTCAAGAAGACCCTGATGAAGCGAGGCATGAAGCTGATGACCGATCCCCGCGTCATGAAACTGATGCAAGACGAGCGGGTCATGAAGGCCGTCATGGCTGCCATGAGCATGCCGGGGAAGGCGCAGGCCTTCGTCAAGGAGCACGCCGAAAACATCGCCAAGGCGATGGCCCTCGCCACCGAGGGAGAGGTGAAGGACTTGCAGCGAACCGTGCGCAAGCTCGAAGAGGAGCTCGGGCGCATCAAGGCGGAGCAGGTCACTGCCGGTGGCGGGACGAAGAAGAACAACGCCGCCGAGTAGGCACGTGATGCGCACCGTCGTGCGAGGGCCGGTTGCCACTGCGGTTGACGATGAACAGCGGTTCGCCCGTGTTGGCGAGCGACACGAGCAACGGGTAATACCCCCAGATGCCTTTGAAGGAGAGATCCATGC
>JALYHX010000819.1 GCA_030776305.1 Myxococcota bacterium | reverse complement strand
GAAGAGGCACCTCCTTTTCATTACGGTGGCTCCTCCTTCCAACGTGCGGGACCTCAGCGCTAGGCTTGAATCATGAGCGGCCATTCCAAATGGGCCACCATCAAACACAAGAAGGGCGCCCTCGACGCGAAGCGCGGAAAGCTCTTCACGAAACTCATCAAGGAAATCTCGGTCGCGTCCCGACTCGGTGGCGGTGATGTCGGCGGCAATGCGCGGCTCCGTAAGGCCATCGCCGACGCCAAGGGCCAATCCATGCCTGGCGACACGATTCAGCGCGCCATCAAGCGGGGCACGGGCGAGATCGAGGGGGCCGCTTACGAAGAGATGATGTACGAGGGTACAGGCCCGAGCGGCACCCTCTTTCTCGTCGAGGCGATGACCGACAATCGCAACCGCACCGTCGCCGAGATTCGCAAGGTATTCGAGAGGCACAACGGCGTTCTCGGGAGCGCGGGGACTGCGGGCTGGGCGTTCGACCGAAAGGGCCTCGTGACCCTCGGCAAAGAAGCGACGGAGGACCAGCTGATGGAGGTCGCGGTCGCCGCCGGCGCCGAAGATTACCAAGACGGCGGCGATGAATGGCACCTCACCGTAGCCCCCGAGGCCCTCAACGCGGTCGTCGACGCGCTCGAGAAGACCGGACTGAAGCCGAAGTCCAGCGCGCTCGCTTTCGTCGCGAAGATAAAGAAACCGCTCTCGGGGCGCGACGCGGAAGTCGCCCTCGACCTGGCAGAGGTGCTAGACGATCACGATGACGTGCAAAACGTCTACGCCGACTTCGACGTCTCCGAAGACGAACTGTCTCGTATCCAGGGTGCGTGACTGCGCCCGCCGGCGCGGGGCCGACGACCGGACGCGATGATTGTCCTCGGCATCGATCCCGGCACACGACACTTCGGTTGGGGGATCGTCGAGCGCTGCGGATCGCGGCTGGTTCACCGGGCTCACGGCGTCATTCATGCGGATGAACGCGCACCGATCGCATCGCGGTTGGTCACGATCGAGCGGGACCTCATGGAGGTTGTGTGTGCTCACGGTCCGGCGGTAGCAAGCGTGGAAGGGCTCTTCTATGCGAAGGATGCCCAGGCCGCGGCCAAACTCGGCCATGCGCGCGGCGTGGCGCTTCTCGTGTGCGCCCGCGCTGGCCTCGCGGTACACGAGTACGCGCCTGCGCTCGTGAAACGTGTCGTTGCCGGCAGCGGGCGCGCGGAGAAGGCCCAAGTCGCCCGGATGATACAGGTCATTCTCGGCCTGACGAGTTCGCCCGCTGCAGACGCGGCCGACGCACTCGCACTCGCGGTGACCTTTTTGCAACACGTGCGCCTGCCGACCCCCGCGGACATCAAAGGGACGCTTGCTCGGCTGGTCCGAGGCTGAGGTGCATCAGACACGTGCCTCCGTCGTCCAACGAGCTAGGTTTGCGGACAAGAACATGGCGAGAATCTTCCCTGCTTTTGTCCGCGCCGTCGCATTGACCACTTGCGTCCTCTACTGCGACACAAGCCCTGCTCAGGGCGCCCCTGCGGTACCCACCTCGACGCCCGCACCGGGCGTCGGCCAAACAGTCACTGCGGTTCAGGCGTTCTACGACAAGTCGCAGACATTCAAGAGTGACTTCCAACAGAAGTTTTGGGTCAAGGCGTACAACCAGGAGAAGAGCTCGCGCGGCCGCGTCACGTTTGCCAAGCCTGGCAAGATGGACTGGATCTACGACGATCCAAAGGACAATCGCGTCATCTCCGACGGAAGCGTGATCAAGATCTACGAGGCGGCCAACAAGCAGATGTACGAGCAGCCAATCACGAAGTCGCAATACCCGGCCGCGCTCTCGTTTCTCACGGGCACGGGGAAGCTCACCGACACTTTCGAGTTCGAGCTCTTCTCGGGACAGGAAATGAAGTTCCCGGGCGGCTACGTGCTCGTCGGGACACCGAAACAACCAACCCCCGCCTACGCGAAGGTTCTGTTTTACGTCGACGCCCCCACATCACAGGTGAGGCGCGTCCTCGTGATCGATGGCCAGGGAAACCGCAATCGCTTCGACTTCTTGAACCCAAGGGTCAACGAGCCGGTCCCGACGGGACAGTTCACATTCACTCCGCCCCCCGGGACTTCAGTGGTGCATCCATGACATCCCGAACCGTGGATGACGACGTCCGCGGTCCGCAGCGTCGGGCGGGATGAAGCGGCGACGGTCGCTGAGTCACGTCGGCGGTGCCGTCGAGACCGAAGGCAGCCGCGAGGTCGCAATGACGCTCGCCGAGGCGCTTGACGTCGCGCCAGCGGCCGAACCTACCGGCCAAGCGGGTTCGGATCCAGCGGCGGACGATCCCGACCGTGCCCATATCCACGGCTTCCATACGTACCCTGCGCGGATGCATCCGACGACCGCTGCGCGACTCGTCCGCAGTTTTGCCCAACCGGGCGCGACGTTGCTCGATCCGTTCTGCGGCTCGGGAACCGTGCTCGTCGAGACCCTGGTCGCCGGACGCCGTGCGATTGGCATCGACCTCCACCCACTCGCCGTTCGCCTCTCTCGCGTGAAGACCAACCCCCGCGACGCGCGCTCGCGTGACGCCATCGTAGCGACCGCGCGCGCCGTCAGCGCCATCGCCGATGAGCGGCGCAAGCGACGCGCCGGCGCGACGCACCGGTACCCGGCCGAGGACGTTACGTCGTTCGAGCCCCACGTATTGCTGGAACTCGATTCGTTGCGCGCCGGGATCGCAGAACGCGGCAAAGACGACGTGTATGTGCGTGAGGCCCTCGAGCTGGTGCTGAGCGCAATTTTCGTCAAGGTCAGCCGCCGGACATCGGATACATCCACCGCTGCCATGCCGCGCCGCATCGCGGCGGGATACGCGGCACGCCTCTTCGGACGCAAAGCCGCCGATCTCTCGCGCCGACTCGGAGAGCTGGCCGAGCTGGTGCCGTCAGACGCAAAACCCGTGCAGGTTTTCCTCGATGATGCGGCGCGCTTGCAAGAGGTCCTCCCGAGCACCGTCGACGCCATCGTCACGTCCCCGCCTTATGTGGCAACTTATGACTACGTGACGCACCACGCGCTGCGATTGCGCTGGCTTGGCCTGGACGCGCGTGGCCTCGACGTCGGCGAAATGGGGGCCCGAAGGCGTTACGCAGCACTCGAACCGCGTGCCGCACGCGAAGCGTGGACGCGCGAGCTCGCCGAGGTCCTTCGGGCATTGTCGCGCGCGTGTCGCAAAGGCGCGCGCGTCGCCATCGTCCTCGGCGACTCCGCCATCGGAGGCGAGGCGCTTCGCGCGGACTCCATGATCTCAACCGTCGCCCCGGGCGCGGGATTCGCTCTCGTCGCGCGAGCCTCGCAGCGACGTCCTCATTTTCATGGCCCCACCGTGCGTGCATTCCGCGAGATTCCGCGTGCCGAACATGCGATCGCACTGGAAAAACGATAGGTTCATCGAACCCATTCGTTGAGAGAAATGCTCCGATGCCGCGCGTGATGTTCGAATCGGGGGAGGTGATCGTCGAGGCGGACATGCCCGACGGAGGGCGTCTGGTCGACCTCTGTGACGAGCGCTCCGCACCCGTTCCCTTCTCATGCCGGAGCGCAAGCTGCGGCACCTGCCGCATCGATGTGATCCAAGGGGCAGAACTACTCGAACCGGCACGCAGTGACGAGCTCGAGGTGCTGGACCTTTTCGGCGACCACCCGTCGCGCCGTCGCCTGGCATGTCAAGCCCATGTCCGACCGGGCCCCGGGTTTTTGCGCGTTCGCGCAGCAGAACCTTGATCGCCTCGGTCGTTCCCGCGCATCACCTCGGCTTCAGACGCGTGCGAGAACGAAGTCGGCGATCTTGTCGGCAATGTCGCGCCACTCGGGCTCGTTGAGCACTTCGTGAAACAGTCCCACTCTCGAGTCCCAAGTCTTGTCGCGAGCACCAGCGGCATTGAAAAACTCTTGTGCCTTTTCCACCTTCGAAATGCGGTCGTCCGTGCCCATCACGGCGTACAGCGGTAGGGACAGGGTCCCGGCGTTTTCGATGGCGCGCCTTTGGGCCGCCTGAACCTCGGTCAGCCAGCGTGCGTTCGCAACGTGAAAGACGAGGGGGTCCTCCTCGTACGCCCGGGCCACGGCACGGTCGTGCGTCACGTCGCTGCCGCGGATCCCGTTCGGAAGGGAAAGCGTGGGCACCAGTCGCGACGCGATCTTGCCGGCCATCAATTTGATGCGCGGCACCTCCATGGCCAAACCAAAGAATGGAGCACTGAGCAGAAGCCCACGCCACAGCGTTGGTCGCGCCAATGCCGACGACGCCGCAACCAAGCCACCGAGGCTATGGCCGAACAAGAAAGCAGGGACTGTTTTGTCCGCGGTCAAGCGCTCCAGCTCTCGTGTGTCGTCGAGGTATTCGCCGAACCGCTCGCAGAAACCGCGCCGGCCGGCCGCTCGCCCGTGGCCACGGAGATCAATCGCCACGGACGCGATTCCGCGGTCAGCCCATGCGCCCATGACGTGCGCGTAGCGGCCTCCGTATTCGCCGTACCCGTGAACGATCGCCACCACGGCAGCCGGCGTCGCCGCGGGCAGGGCGGAGTAAGAGTACAGTACGGGCCCAGGCGTGAAGACCCGCTCCAGCGTTCGTTGATCGAGAATGGTCATTTGGCTTGAACTTGAGTGTACCGTGTAGGCCGGCTATTTTTGGAACGCATAACTCATGAGGATTCGGACAAAGGCGGTCGCGTTGCTCTTCACGGCGGCGTCCTCGTCGACATCCGTAGCGCGGCGCGCGTCGCCAGAGGCACTCGTCCCACATGCCGCAGGGCTTGCCCAGAAGAAGGACCCTTCCGTAGAGGCGGCGCCACTATTGCCGCTCTTGGCAACGCTGGCGCAGGTTCACACGGGCGACCGCGTTGCACTCGACTCCGCTTGGCCGACCCCTGAGCGCTTCGATCTCCTGCTCGCTGATCGCGTCACCGGAGCAAAGCACGCCCTCGACGAGCGCCTTCTCATGCTGCTGCGGGCCTTGGCCGCGAAGCACCTGGGTGGCCGGATCGAGCTCGTCAGCGGCTATCGCAGTCCCAAGCTCAACGAGATGTTGCGCAAGAAGGGCCACCACGTATCGGCACATAGCCAACACTCGCTCGGCAACGCCTGCGACTTCCGTATCGTCCCCAACGAGGAAGACACGGCGATGGACCCTCGGCTGGTCGAATTCGAGATCAGGGCGCTCGGATGGAACGGCGGAGTCGGAGTGTACCCGACGAAAGACGACTGGTTCATCCATGCCGATGTCGGCCGCCGCCGGAGTTGGGTCAACTAGAGTCGCAGCGCGCGCGATCCGAGCGGTCCTGATTGTGCCTTCGGCGCGTCGCACTCTTCGGCCAGCCCCGGGGCGATTGTCCGAGCGATTCCAAGCGCGACTTCGTTCGCAATGGCCTCAAGCGCGTAGCCCCCCTAAGCTCGGCCGCAAAAGTGGAACTCCTGCCAACCATCGCTTCAGCAGCTACGGCGATCGACCTCGTAGGGGCGCTCCTGTTTGTGCTTGCATTTACACGCCGCTCTATCGACGTCGAGCACGCGGTGGCGACACTCATGTGTTTCGGGGCAGCAGCACATGCGACAGGAATGCTGGTGACATCGCGTGTAGATGGTGGCGCGGCGCTTGCGGCCGGTATCGTCGGTGCACTCGGCCTATGGGCCGCGATTTCCGCTGCATTGCACTTTGCACTCATCTTTGGCGGAGCCCAAGTTCCGCGCCGTGCGGTCGTGGCGCTCTACTCGAGCGCGGCCGCATGCGCCGCGCTCGATTTCATCACAGAATCCTATTCTCCAGGCCTGCATTCCGGGTGGGGTGCGCAGCGCTTCGCGGCGTTTGGCATTGCTGTCTACAGCGGGGCTGTCGCATCTTCCATCGTCGTTCTCGTCGTCGTTGCGCGCACCTATCTCGCGGGACGAAAAGAAGCGCTCGCCGTCGTGGTCGGGGCGACGGTGTTGGTTGCTACCGTGATCAATGACGCGGGTGTCAGCATTAGCACGCTGACAAGCGGTCACCTCGTCGACGCGGGACTCGCGGCGTTCATCGTCGCGGTCATGACCACGCGCAGCGCACGATTTGCCGGGGTGACGCGCGAGCTCGACCGGCGCACCCAGGAGCTTCGAACACGAACCAGCGAGCTACGTCATTCGTACGAGGACCTTCGCGCTGCGCAGGAGGAGCTCGTCAAAAAGGAGCAACTCGCCGTCGTCGGTGAGTTGGCTGCAGTCATCGCGCACGAGGTCCGCAATCCGCTCGCGATTATAGCGAATGCGGTCGCCGGGCTTCGCAAACAAGCGATCTCGCGTCAGGATCACGAGACACTGCTCGCGATCCTCGACGAGGAAGCCAGCCGTCTGAATCGCCTCGTGACGGACCTGCTTCGCTACGCACGACCGGTAAACTTGCAGCGCTCGGACTTCTCTCTCGCGGACGTGCTCGACCGCGCCGTAACACTGGCCAGCAAGGACCGCACGGGCATCAAGACACAGCTCACCGTGGAGGGCCACGACGGACGCACCTGGGGGGACCCCAACCTCCTGCGTCACGTGTTCGACAACCTGATCGCAAACGCCGTACAAGCCATGGGCGCGGGCGGAGTGCTTACCGTGCGTGTTCGCGCGGTCACGGTGGACGGCGGCGTATATGGCGTGGCGGTCGACATCATCGACACAGGCGAGGGGATGGACACGCAAGTAAGATCTCGAGCGCGCGACCCGTTCTTCACTACGCGCCCGAGCGGCACCGGACTCGGCCTGGCGATCGTCGATCGCATCGTCGATGCACACGGTGGCCACCTATCGATCGAAAGCCGCGCGGGCGAGGGAACGACGGCGACGGTTTTCCTACCCGAGAGCTCGCCGAGCGAACCGGCGCCGCCGCGAAATCGCGGTTCAAGGGCCCCGACCGAGATCTCCGGACCGGCCGGAGCGACTCGCGCAGTCACCTGACGATGAGTACGCCCTTGTACATCGCCATGCCGCACTGAAAGGTAAGCGTCCGTGCCGCGTCGGCCGGGACGTCGATGGTCACCGGCGTGTTCAGGGGCAGCTCCTTCTTGATCCCGACATCCGGAAGAACGACCTCCTTTGCGCACGTCGTTTCCGTGGTTCGCACGAACGTCACCGGAACGGTCGACCCCGCTGCCCCTTTTTGCAGAATCAACGAGCTCGGCGTGAAGCCGTGTTCGGCCACAATCACTCGTGCCCCTGCGGAAAGGTCGAGCGTCGACCCGGGCTCGCCCGTGGCTTCTGATTTCTTGCCACAGGCCAAGGCCAATCCCAATAAAAGGAGGAACCCAGACCTCGCTGCGTAGGCTTGATGGCCCATTCGTCCAGCTCATAGCGCGGCAGCTACCCAACGCAACGTGACGAGCGTTATGCTCGCCTGAGATTCGCAAGGAGGCAACGATGACCACGGCGGTGACGTTCACGGCAAAGACGGTTGGGCGGGTCGTGGGTGCGCTGGCGGAGCCTTCAGGATCCGGCAAGATCGGCGGCGTGGTCGTCGTTCAGGAGTGGTTTGGAGTCAACGATCACATCAAGTCGTTGTGCGATCGCTTTTCGCAAGCCGGTTTCCTCGCGCTGGCTCCCGATCTCTTTCACGGCAAGCTGCCAACGAACGAAAAAGAAGCCGGGCAGACACTTGGCAGCCTCGACAAGAAGAATGCGCTGTCCGAGGTAGGCGCCGCCGTGACGTTCCTCAAGGAGTATGGTCGGTGCAACGGCAAGGTCGCCGTCGTCGGCTTCTGCATGGGCGGGGGACTCACATTTGCAGCTGCGCGCTACGTCGACGGTCTCGCCGCTGCGGCTCCGTTTTACGGATTGCCCGATGTGCCGATCGACGAGTTCGCGACCCTGAAACATGTGCCGATCCAGGCTCACTTTGCCAAGAGAGATGACTGGGCAAAAGCTTCGGTTGCGGAGGAGATTCAAAAGATGGTTCGCTCAGGCGGCGGCGAGATGGACCTTTACGTCTATGACGCAGGGCACGCGTTCATGCGCAATACGGATCCGCAGAAGTACGACGCGCCGAGCGCGAAGGTCGCGTGGGAGCGCACAATGGAGTTTCTGAAAAAGCATCTGAGTTGACCGCTTCTTTTGCGTACATTTTTTGCGGCGTTGCTGGCCGCCACACCATTGCGCGGGTGCTAGCAAATAGGGCACGGGACGGAATATGCCGCGAACCCGAAGGACCACGGACGTCGCCGGAAATGGACCCCATCGCCCTGGTCTGGTACGCCTAACGCGATGGAGGCTGCGCGACGCTTCATCGTCTTCGCCTCTCTGGCACTCGCCGCGTGCGCCTCCGCTCCGTCACCGCTGGCCCCCGCATGGCGGGGCTCAATCGGCACTGCGAACCACGGAGTACTCGCGGACGGCACCGAGTTAGCGTGCGACTCCGAGAGTTTGCGCTGGCTCCGGACCAACGATCGCCATTGGGGCCTGTCCCGCTTTACCGATGCGATCGCGAGGGCAGCTCGTGACGTGGCTCGCGACCGACCGGGGCCACCGCTCTATGCTGGCGATTTATCCGCGCGTCGGGGAGGCGGTCCGCTCGCACCGCACTTCTCCCACCGATCGGGCATCGACGCGGATCTCCTCTTTTACTTCACGACACTGGATGGCGTGGCTGTGGATAGCCGGGGTTTCTTCCATGTTGGCGCTGACGGCATCGCGCGGGACGAATCGCACGATCGCTGGCTGCGTTTGGACGTCGCCCGAGAGTGGCTGCTCGTCAAGGCCCTCGTCGACGATCCCCGGGCACGGGTCCAGTGGATCTTCGTGAGCGACGTCGTCCAGGCCATGTTGGTCGAGTGGGCACTTGCGCGCGGTGATTCGACCGAGACAATACATCGCGCTCGGGAAGTGATGCGACAACCGCACCCCGGCGGCGTCCACGATGATCACATCCACGTTCGGAGCACATGTTCATCCGACGAGACCGTGGAAGGGTGCGAGCTCGCGGGGCCACGGCGAGCTTGGCTCTCGTACGATTTGCCCCCAGCCGGTGATCGCGATGAGGATCTCGCGGTCGCTCTCCTTTTGCCGCCCGAGACCTACGTGAATTCATCGCACGCTACGCGCGAAAACCCAGAGGGTGCCAGGGAAACGTCCAGCGCCAGGCCGGCACCGTGAAGCACTCGCTCGTCCGTTGCGACGCGTTGGACCTTGGTCGCTACGTGCAAGCGCGATCGGCGCAGTTGGTCTACCT
>JALYHX010000818.1 GCA_030776305.1 Myxococcota bacterium | reverse complement strand
CTAATATGCCGCATGTTCTGGCGTTCGCGCAAATCGTTCACTACGGTCGAACGGACCTCGCTGTGAGTCTACGTGTGCTCCGTGCTGTGGGGGATGTCGCCACGGTGACCAAGAATCCGCACTATCTTGGCGTCCTGGGAGCATGGGCGGAAGCCGTTGCGGCCGATTGCGTCGCTCACCTGCCGAGCACGGCGCATGCGCAGGTTAGATCGCGCCTCGCGTCCGTCCTGGGACGAGCTGCCGTCGCGCGTTGAACCGCCCGCGTCGGTCGCACCCGAGACGCGGGACGGCGCTCGGTCGTGGCCGAGACGACTGGTCCGCACCTAAAGAAGCTGTCGCCGATGGCCGTTCGTATGGCTGGCGCACGAAGCGGACGTGCGAGGACGCACGATGCCCGGGGGATAGGATGACGACGTCGCCAGAGACGGAGTTCGAACAGTTGCTCAGAGGACTCCAAGGTCTCACGCGCACGGAGCTCGCCGAGCTCGTGACTTCCCGAATTCCGAAGGAGGACGCTCTGAGCTTCGTCGTCGTGGCCACGGGGTTGAGCCTCGACGCGTTGCGTTTCGTCTCTGCTCGCACCCTTCTGCGGCATCCGGCCGCACTCCTGCGCCGCCGATAGGCGCGTGGAGTCGGCGCGACTGCAGCCTGCGGATGGGCTTCGGGGCGGACCATCTGCATTCGGTTCCTTTTTTTTCTTTGCTTACGCCGTCAGCGGTGTCACGCTTTTCGAGCAGCGAGATGGCCGCAAACGCAGCCCCATCCAGCACGCTCGACACCTTCCGCGATGTGTGGGTCCGCGGACGGCTGGCCTACCAACGGGCGTTCGAATCGCTCGAAGAGGCGACGCTCTGCGCAGCACAGGCCCTTGCGGTGGCCGGAGCATCGGTCGACGACGAAGCCGTGCGCGGGGCGGAGCTGAACGCAGAAAATGCTCGCCGATGCCTCGCGGAGGTCGAAGCCGCCCTCGAGAGACAGTTCGATCTCTTCTGCGGACTCTCCGAATAAGCGGTCTCTCGGTTCTCGGATTGGATTGAGCGACCAGCCAGTCAGTCAGGGCGCGCGGGGTGACACCCCCGCCCGGACGCCCCTCGCACTGACCGGCTGCGGCTCCCTGAGCGGCGCGTCGAAATCTTGGCGCCTGCCTGCCGTTCGGCGCTCTGGTTACTAACGGAGGCGAACGCTCGACCAAGCGCCGGAGGAATTTATGGGCATTCTCGCAAGAACGTCGCGTCCAGTTGCCGTGTTTGGGGGCCTCGCGTTGATCGCGTCCTGCGGGTCGGACCCGCCGCCAAACGGGTCCGTGGGCGCGGGTGTTCCGGCGAGCAGTGGCACCAGCAGCAGCGGTGGCGGCAGCACCGGCTCGGGAGGTCCCGCGGGGGGAACTAGTAGCAGCGGCAGCGGTGCCGGGGGCAACGGCGGTACCGGGGCCAGTAGCGGCGCTGGCATTTTGCTTGGTGACGGGGGAGGAGGTCCCGACGCCGGAGGAATGCAAACCGGCCAGCAGTGTCTTGGCATCAACAGCTCGCGGACCTGCTGCATCAACGGAACGCAAACGTGCGTGAACAGCGGCGGCGAGTTTGCGATCTGGGGACCGTGCATCGATCCATCGGGCGCTGCGGCTAGCTGCACCCCGCCCACCCCGGTCGTCGACGCCGGGTGCGGCAACCTCAACGAGGGTCCGTCATCGAGCTGCGATGCCGGCTTCGATGCGGGACCGCCACCGAAGCCGCCCGCACTTTGCACCGACATGGCCATCAGTACCGAGCCAGAGATCCTCGTCGGATATTCCCCAGCCGTCGGCCAGACGGTCGGCCAGCACGGTCAGATCAAAGTCTGGGTGAACGACGAGAATCCGCCGTTCGTCGCGCCGGGTGAGCAGATCGATCCCCAGACTGGGCAGATCACGGCTGCCGGAAATCGAATCGCCGCCGCGCCGGACGGTCTGCTCTGGGAGCCGGCGCTTTATATCGCGCCGCAGACTCCGCAAAATGGAGGGACTCCACACTTCCCGCAGTGGGTCAAGGGCTGGTACAGCAATACTCCGCCCAGTGTCACCAAAGGCTTCCAGGTACCCGGGATGGATCCGGTCCCCCCCGGGATCAAGCTTCAAGAGAAGTACACGGGAGAGGACATCTGGGACGTGGCTTCCCTCGGTCTGGCCCCCGGCACGTATACCGCGGTGTTCGTGATTCATGATGGCGACGACGATCGCGCCATCGGCTGCGTCAACATCGTCATCACACCGTAATGGCAGGCGTGGGCGGGCAACCGCCCCGTCGCCTTGCGCATACACCGAATCGATGACAGTTTTCATATCTGCCAGTCGCGACAGCAACGATGTGGGCCCGAACGAACGAGTCTCCGAGTCCCTTCTCGCGTAAGAAGGGCGCTTTGGAAAGCATTGCGTTTGTGCGGGCCCGAAGCGTCGGTTTCGTCTTGCTCTCGTTCGCAGCGTGCACGACGAATCGGATCGACCTATTTCCAGACGGAACTGGGCCACGGCCGCCCGACTCGATTGAATCGGGGACGGTCGCGGACGCAACGTTCATGGATGCACTCGCCGAGACATCCACTGGATCCGATAGCGTGCAAGCGGTGGACGCGACATCGATTGCAGACGCCGCCAACGTCGACGAGATCATCCAAGAAGCAAACGAGGCCGGAGTCGCCGACGTAACGAGTCCGCCCCTCGGGGAGGGTGGCATCGTCGGCGTAGGTGATTG
>JALYHX010000817.1 GCA_030776305.1 Myxococcota bacterium | reverse complement strand
GGACGTCGCAGGCCACCGCGAAGAAGAAGCCGGCGGTCAAAAAGAAGACGGCAGCGTCCCAGGCTCCGGCAAAGGCAAAGAAGGGGCGGGGGGTGAGGAAGAAGTAGGCCGCGCGGCGGTCGACGCTTCAAGGAGATGGACCCATGAACGCCAAGGCAGAAAATACGCAATCGCTCTCGATGGAGTCTGGATACGTGAAAGCAAAAGCAATCGGCTACTGGGTGACGACCGTCCTGACCGCGCTCCTTATCGGTTCGGGAGGGATCATGCAGGTCCTGCGGACGCCAGACGCCGTCGATGGAATCGTCAGGCTCGGATTCCCGGTTTACTTCGTCGTCCTGCTCGGCATCTGGAAGACGCTCGGCGCCGCGGCGATCCTTGCGCCACGCCTCCCGCGTCTGAAAGAGTGGGCGTACGCCGGCATCGTCTTCGATCTCACCGGGGCGGCGGTGTCGCACGCGGCGAGCGGGAGCGCCGCCGGAAATGTCGTCGGCCCTGCGCTCTTCACGCTGCTCGCGCTCGCGTCGTGGGCGCTTCGGCCGGACAGTCGGACCGTCGGCAAGCTCTTTTCGGCATGAAGGGGACACCGCAGTGCGCGCCCGGAGGGTGTGCTCGCAGAACTCCACGCCAGAGGAGCGCCGGAGACGGTTCGGGGTAAACTATTTTCATGCGCAGCTTGCCCGTCGCCTGCGATCCGTCGGGGTTCACTTCGTTGCAGGCGTTTGCGGCACACATGGCGGAGGGGCGCCGCTTGCTGTCGCTGGCCGTCGAACGTCGCGAACTGACCCACGGCTGGGCGCTGCGCTTGCCCGGAGACGACGCCACTGTGCTCGCGTGCGCCCAATGGATTCTCGGCGAGCGTCGTTGCTGCCCCTTCTTCACGTTCTCCGTGGAGTGCCGACCGGGGGCGGACGTCTGGATGCGCATCACGGGACCGGACGGCGCCAAAGAGGTGCTTCTCGCCGAACTGACTGAACGTTGACGGAACACGGAGGAACCGTCGATGTCCAACCAATGCGAGGCGTTTTCCATGGATCGTCACGACATCGAGAAGTTGGTGCAGCGCTGGACCCAGGAAGCCGTCGCGGGGGGCAGGCTCGATGTCTTCGACGACCTTCTCGCGACAGACGTCGTCGACCGGAGCGGACCCACTCCGTCTCAAGGAGTCGAACCATTCAAGGCTCGCGCAGCCGCCGTTCGCGCCGCGTTCGCCGACATCGACATTCGCGTCGATAATCTGCTCGTCGATGGCGACGCCATCGCTTGGCGCTGGACCCTGGCCGCGACACACGTCGGACCCTTCGCCGGTCTGGCATCGACTGGTCGGCGCACCACACTCCGCGGGGTGAACTTTCAGCGCCTCCAGGGTGACCGGGTGGTCGAGCACTGGACGCTGGTCGACGTCTTCGGGGCGATGCAGGCTCTTCGGTCGTGACCATAGCGGTGATTCATTTTGTTCCGACGGCACTCCGGATCAAAATGCGCCAACTCCCTCGATGGACACGCGCGGTCCTCTTCTTGCCAGAATGACAGCTACCCGAATGGCACATAGCGAATGGCGCATTGTGCCCTCCGGCACTTGAAGCTCTGCGCCCGTCTCGACAGGAAAGTTCTGATTCGGCCGGAAGACCGGCGCAACCCCCGCCAACGGTGTAACCTGGATTCGTGGCGCGCGTGCAGGTGCGATCGCAGGTCCGCAGGTCACCATTTCCCAAACTATTGACCCTGGCGGTTCGATGACGCGACGTTCGCTCCTTGCGGCGGCGATCGGGCCCACGCATTACTGGCTCTGGTCCCACAAGACGGGATGGCGAAGCAACGACAACGAATACGGCACCGCACCGGCGATGGACGGGCCATGGCTGGGTGGAGGCCTTCTCGCCCCTACCGGCCAGAACACCTGGAACTCTCAATGCACGTCGTCTTTCCGGTGAGCGGAACGAACGGAAGCGACTTTCGTTTACGGCGGCGATCGCTGGAATGCCAGCGACAACTCCAAAGCGACCTATGTCTGGCAGCCCCTCATCGTGACCAATTCGGCGCTTTCGATGCCCACGTTTTATCCCTCGTGGACGATTGACGTGGCGCGTGGCACTTGGCACTGACGGCGAGCGCCCGGATACACGGTGATCTGGTAGCGAGAGAATTTCATGGCAGCGCCTTCGTCAATGCGCGCTGACGATCGATTCCGATGTTTGCAGTCCTGCTCTCGCTCGCTCGAGCATGACCACCGCATGATCACCGTGGGACCCCTGGCACAACATGGCTCACCTGAGGATCGCTACCGTGCGCTGTCGCCGGTCGCCTGTGGTGCGCGCGTTCCACTGTCGTTCCCGTCTTCGGGCCGATGAAGCGATGACTTTTGATGGCTCCCGCACCCGGGGTCTTCGATGGCACACCCGATGCACGAGTGTGCCCTCCTCTCCCGCGTCCGTCGATGCCACTGCTGCAAACGCCGGGGAGTACCAGTGGCTCGCGAATGGGTGTGCTCGAACGATAGGAGCAAAGGCATGCGAGGGATGGTACCGGCGGCGATTCTTCTGGTTGGCCTCGGGGCGACGGGCCTCGGAATGGTTCATTGCGGTGCGACGACGTCGCCTGTGGGGGCCACGAACGACGTGGTCCACGCTCAGGCGTGCTCGCCCGTCGGGAGCATCACGAAGGCATCGGACGGGTGCAACGCGTGCACGTGCTCACAGAGTGGCCAGTGGGCTTGCACGACCGTCGCTTGCGCCGCGTCGGACGGGGGGGGCGATTCCACGGGCGGCCCAGGCGGGATTTCCTGCGCTTACAACGGCGCTGGCTACCGGCCCGGTGACATCTTTGCCAGCGCCGACGGATGCAACAGCTGCGCCTGTACCCAAGACGGTCAGGTCGCGTGCACATTAGTCGCCTGCGCTGGCCCCGACGCGGCATCGTCCGACGGCGGGTGCATCGGCTTGCCCCCTACCAACGGGTGTCGATCGTGTCTTTGCACGGCCGGCAGCTGGATCTGCGGGGTGACGCAGTGCCCACCCGGGGACGCCTCGAGAGACGATGCCCAGCCTCCGTCGAGCGACGCATCCACAACCGACGGCCCCGCTCTGCCGAAGGACGCTTCGACGGACGCGCCGGCCCGCGTCGTGTGCGGCTCGGTGACGTGCGGTCTCGGCGAATGGTGCGACACGAGCGGGCCGAACCCCACGTGCCGTTGTGGCCAAGTCAACGGCTCTTGCAGCGCGGGCCTCGAGTGTTGCGCGAATCTTTTCTCAGGCTGTGGCGCCGCGCACTGCAACCAAGCCTGCGCCGCCAAGAACGACGCCGGGCCCGCTCTCACGTGCCCGTAGCTGGTGGAGCGTTTCGTTCTGCGGTCGATGTCGAGAATTACGAGCTTGCGCCCACGCGCGAGGCTCCGCACGAAGCCGCGCTCGACCTCCAGCAGCAGCGGCTTGATGGCCGACATCGGCACGGCGTTCTCCATGCGCGACAGCGTCCGCTGCGAGGACAGGCCTTGACGGGTCTTCGGGCAGCCGGTCGCACACGACCTTGAAGGCCCTATCGACATGAAGGCGCGTCGCGTCGTTGCAGTTCTCGTAGCAGCAGCGATCTGGTAGACGCAGCTGGCGCAGCTGTGCTCCAAGCGCGGTTGGCGACCAACCGTGGGTGGCGAAGGTCCGGCATCCGCGGCGCGAAACCTGCGGTCAGACCCAGAGGCTCGTCGATTGCACGAAAGCAGGAACACGCCGCCGTCGCTGGACAACTCGGGCGCTCTTGCCTTGTTCAGCCCCGACGGGTCATCTGTCGTCCGGGTCCCGTTGAGGACAAGCCACAGGAACGGACAAGTACGAAAATCGCGATCGTCGGGTGCATGTCGGGACAGCCATCCGGTTACTAGACGTAAATGCATATCTCGAGAAGGCTGACGAAACCCGGCCGCGTATTTTCCGCCCTGCCGGTGTTCGCAGCGATGTTAGTCACGGCGTGTGGGGGTGGCACGACAGCGTCCAATCCGGATAGTGGCACGAGCCGAGATGGGAGCGTCAATGG
>JALYHX010000816.1 GCA_030776305.1 Myxococcota bacterium | reverse complement strand
GTGTGCCGGCGACTGCTCCGACCAAAGGAGGTGAGGTCGCTCGACTGTGAGCGGCGCGCTGGCTTCGGCGACGATTTGCTGCTCGTCGTCGACCAACAATGCCTTGATGCTCGAAGTCCCTGCGTCGATGCCGAGATACATTGGCGGTCCGTCTATCGCCTTGGGATAGGTATCGCCGACGCGCTGCTGGCATTGACGCCTCCAACTGGCAGCTGGCTCCCTTGCGCGGCGAGCATGAAGGTTACGATCCCCCAGTAGGCATCCTGAGCCAGGGCGTTCGCTCGAGATTTCGGAAGATGCCCGCGCACGAAGTCGTACAAGTCCTGTGCGTTACGGAAGGGATCGCGCCACGGCGCTCCAGCGGGCCGCGTCTGAATCTGGATCTGCAGTTGTTGCGGATCGGTCATCATTGCGGTGCCAGAACCAGAGTTGTCTCGCGGATACTCAGGAAGTGCCCCACGTCCCAAGATCGCTGATGCTCCGGCAAGGCCTTCACCGCGCTGTCCATGGCACCGCGCGCATTCTTGCGAAAAGGCTGCCGCTCCTTGCGACGACAGATCAGCGGCTCTCGCGATATCGGCGTCCGTGACTCCCGTGATGGTCGGGGCGCATGCCGCAATGGACAATGAGCCGACCACCAAAGCGTAACTCGCGACCGTGAGTGTGGCACCCAGCCGAGACGACATGGAACTCCTCTTGCTCGCCGAGTCCTATCCCGTTTGAGCGCGCTCGTGTAGCGGTTTCGCTCCGAATCGCGGGCACGCGCGGAGACCTTGTACGTCCGGGACCGGCATGAGAAAAGTCGCACATGAAGATTGCGATACGGCTTTCGAGAGCGACACTCGCGACCGTTCTCCTCGTCGCCGGGCCATCGCTGGGCTGTCGGGTATGCCCGTGTCGGCTTGGTGAGGTCCAAGCCCCGACTGCGCAGGATGAACGCGCCTCGCCATCTAGCGGAACTGCCGGCGGTCAAGTCGCTGCCACCAGCGGCACCGCCGGAAGGACGCAAAGCGTCTCGTACGGATGGAGGAACGTGACGATTCTCGGAGGCGGATTCGTCACCGGTATCGTTTTCAGTCCAATTGAAAAGGGACTGGTCTATGCGCGCACGGACATCGGCGGCGCTTATCGCTGGAACGGGGCCGACCAGAGCTGGACCCCTCTAACCGACGAGTTTGGCCGTGCGGATTCGAACTTCATGGGGATCGAGAGTATCGCAGCGGATCCGATGGACGCGAACCGCCTGTATGCTGCGGTGGGAATGTACGTCAAACCGTGGGTGGGCAATGGAGCCATCCTGCGATCGAGCGACCGCGGAAATACGTGGGCGCGGACGGACGTGCCCATCCAAATGGGAGGTAACGAGAATGGGCGCTCGAATGGCGAGCGCCTCGCGGTGGATCCGAACGAGCCGAGCGTCGTGTACTTTGGCTCGCGAAACAAGGGACTCTGGAAGAGCACCGATGCAGGGACAACTTGGAGGCTCGCGAATTTTCCTGCTCCGCAAGATCCGCAGAGCGTGGGCATCGTCTTCGTTGTCTTCGACAGGCTGAGCGGGCATCGTGGCAAACCAACACCCGTTCTATTTGCTGGAGTCGCCAGGACCGATGGCACGCTGTACGCGAGTTCCGATGCCGGCGCTACATGGAAACTCGTGCCCAAACAGCCCATGGGCTTGATGGCGAGCCATGCCGGGTTCGACGCTCGACGAACACTCTACGTGAGCTATGGCAGCGGCCCTGGCCCTAGTGACGTGGTCGACGGCGCGGTGTGGAAGTACGAAATCGAGCAGAGCGTATTTACGAACGTGACGCCTGCGGTTCCCGACAAGGCGGGCGACAAATTCGGCTATGGTGGATTGTCGGTGGACCCAGGCCGCGCCGGCACGGTGATGGTGACTACGATCGATCGATGGAGCACGGGCGACGAGATCTACCGGACGGCGGACGGCGGCAAAACGTGGAAGGCCCTCGGTCCGAAAGCGGTGCGGGACGACGGCGGCGCGAAGTACCTCTATTGGGAGCACGACAAGCCGAGCAGCACCGGCTGGATGGGCGATATCGACATTGATCCTTTCGACACCGGTCACGTGCTCTACGTCACCGGGCAAGGCGTTTGGGGAAGCGATGACGTGCACGAAGCGGACTCCGACAGGCCCACGCACTGGAGCTTCCGCAATCGCGGACTCGAAGAAACCGCTGTGACCGACGTGCTGAGTCCGCCCTCGGGTCCGACATTGCTGAGCACCGTCGGCGACCTCGGTGGGTTCCGGCATGACGATCTGAACTCCTCGCCCGCAAAAGGCATGTTTCACAATCCGATATTCGGCGGGGGAAACGGGATCGATTGCGCCTGGAACAAGCCTGCAATCGTCGCGCGCGTGGGAACCAATGACAAAGGGGTCAACGGGGCCTATTCGCTCGATGGAGGCGCCGGATGGGCGCCGTTCGCCTCGATGCCCGCCGGCCGGGGCGCGGGAGCGATTGCCGTCTCGTCCGATGGCTCGACGTTCCTGTGGGCGCCAAAGGAGGGCTTTACGGTGTACTCACGCGATCACGGTGCGAAGTGGAACCGTGCCGAGGGGCTACCCGATCCGGCGAAGATTCCTGACTGGGCACCAGTCAATCTCAAGTTGGCTGCTGATCGTGTAAATGCCGCCAAATTTTACGTATACAACGTTCTCACGGGACGCGCCTATACGAGTACGGACGGCGGAGCGCATTTCGCAGTGGCGTCCGGGGCGTTGCCGTCACTGCCGGACTACAACCTTGGCGCCGGCTCTGCGCACGCCGTGCCGGGCATCGAGGGGGATGTTTGGCTGACCACCGGCAAAGAGCTCTACCACTCCACGGACTCGGGCCAAACGTATCGCAGGATCACTACGGCTGCAGAATCGAATGCGCTAGGCTTCGGGAAGGCTGCGGAGGGTAAAACCTATCCTTCCCTATTTCTCATCGGAACGGTCGTTGGGATGGCAGGCTTGTTCCGGTCCGACGATGCTGCGGCCACGTGGGTGCGCATCAACGACGAGCGACACCAATTCGGCTCCGTCGGCGCGATCACGGGAGATCCGCGGCAGTACGGACGCGTGTACGTGGGCACCGGAGGCCGGGGCATCGTCTACGGCGATCCCAAGTAGCGAGACATAATTTCCGTATCGATGATTGGATTCGTCGGAACGTCCCGCCGCTGTCTTCGGATCGGAAATGCCCAGGACCCTATTCGCGGTCACCGTCAGGTAGGCCATGGGATAAAAATGACACGAAAGCTCATAACCCGGCTCACGGCGCGGCGCGCTCCGCCCAAGCCCAGGCTCAGGGGGCCCCCGGTTCACGCAAGCGCTGCGCCGCGCGTTCAGGAGTGAGATCCCGTTGGGGCTCAGCAAGCATCTCGTAGCCCACCATGAATTTCTTGACCGTGGCGGAGCGAAGCAACGGCGGGTAGATGTGCGCATGCAGCTGCCAATGAAGCGACGTTTGCGAGGGGCCGTAGGGCGCGCCGTGCCATCCCATGGAGTACGGCGTCGAGACGCCGAAGAGCCGGTCGTAC
>JALYHX010000815.1 GCA_030776305.1 Myxococcota bacterium | reverse complement strand
ACGACTTCTGCCAGGCAAATCGTCGGCCCGTCGAGCACGAGAATACGCGCCGTGGGCGGTACGCGGGCGCGCAGTGTCGTCTCGCCGGCGGGGATCGTTACGATGATCGCGTCACGGACGGCCGGTTGAGCGCCGTCGATCAGTCCGGAAGCGGTCACGATAACGAGTGTCGGATCGTCACGCAGACCGAGCCGCCTCCGCATTTCGACGAAGTGCGCGGCTCCAGCTGGATAGATGGCGCCCGCTTGCCAAAGGTGGCCGGTTGCCTTCCGAAATGTGCCTGCCCCAATCATCACCGCGTCCGCGGATGCGCGCAGGAGACCCATGACGAAGCGATCAGCCTCATTGCCGCGACTGATGATGTGTCCCGACTCTGCATTCGTCGCGAGAGCCACCACACCGTCGATCGATGCAACGAAGTTTGCAAAGAGGCGTTCGCGCGGGAAACCGAAACTCCCGCCATGGTGCCTGGCGAGTGACCCCGGCAGCGGAAAATCGGGCAACCCCGGAACCTCGAAGAGCACTTCGAGTGGGCGGTCCCATGCGGCGTTCGCGGTGTCCTCGGGACTCAACGCGCTTCGGACACTACCACGGACCATGCCCCGCATCCCGATGCAATCCCGGCTCATACCAGGAGCGCGGACGGTCCGGCGCGTCACCGGGGTTGATTCGGGTTTTCGACAACTTGCACCCTGATTTCGACGCGGCGGTTCAACGCGTGGCTTTGATCGGTCGCGTCCTTCCTCGCTGGGTGCACGGATCCCATCCCTCGCGTCGCGATGCGTCCAGGTGCGACGCCTTTGCCCTCGAGATATCTCGCAACTTCAATTGCCCGTTCTTGCGCCAGCCGCACGTTCGACGACTCCGCGCCGACGTCATCCGTATAGCCGTCGATGGTGAGGCGGTGCGCTGGCGACTCCCCTCGAAGGTCCTTCGCGATTTGATCGAGCGTGCCCTTCGCGTCGACGGATAGATCTGCGGAGTTCGGGGCGAAGAGCACCGTCGTCGCAGCGGAAACACCCCCGGGAATATCGCTCTGTCGCTCGGCCGTTCCCACGCGTCCTACGCGCGCGGGTTGCTGCATTTGTGCCTCATGTGCCGCTTGCGCCTCGGCCAGAGCCGCCCGCTGCGACGCCCACTGGGCGTTGCGTTCTGCCCCACGCTCGTCGCGTCGCGCGTCTTCGGCTTCTCGCTGCTCTCGTTCGGCGCGGATGCGGGCCTCACGCGCTTCGTCCAGGGCCACACGCTTTTGCTCCTCGGCTTGGTTGGCGGCCCGGTCGGGTGCCGATGCTTGTCGTGCGGGCGCGCTGCACGCGCCGATGAACGCGGTGCTCAGTCCGATAACGTAGACGAACTTCATGGCTCCTCCTTCGCTCGGGCGCGCCCCGCTCCTCCGGTTGTGGCGCGCGGCGTGACGGCGACCCGGGTACGAAGCGAGGCCCGTGCCAGCTTTGCACATCCCCTCTCTGTTGTGGCGTTCCGTCCAGCCAGAGCGGTAAAAATGCGCCCGTAACGAACGGGTTCGCAGTTCGCCCATCAACTCCGCTCGCTTCTTACGCGTCCTAGGCGACAACCGGCCTGGCCGGGAACGCTTTCTTAAGCGACAGGAAAAGAATCAGCTAGGGGGCTTCGGACCGGCGCGTCGGCGTCCGTAATGTGACGACACACGGCCTTCGTGGCCACATCGTCCGCGACCTCAACATGAGCGACCCGACCCCCCTCGCAGAGAACCGAGCGATTCAAGAGGCCACGTGTCGGGGACTTCTCGAGTGGGTACCCGACGCAATGGTCATCATCGGCGAGGACGGGCGAATCGCCCTCGTCAACTCGCAGGCCGAGAAGCTCTTTGGCCGCGCGCGCCTGGACCTCGTGGGCGAGCCAATCGAGCTGCTCGTGGCGGATCGCGTTCGTGACCGACAGTCGTCACATCGAGACAGTGACGTTCGGGACCCGGGTCCACGACCGATCGATGCAATGGCAGACCTTTTCGGGCGACGCAAAGACGGCACTGAGTTTCCCGTCGAGATCAATCTGTCCCTTGTGAAAGCCGCGCGTGGTTTCCTGGTGATCGCCGCCGTTCGCGACATTACCGAACGCAAAGAGCTTCAGGCGAAGGTCCTTTTGAGCGACCGGATGCTCTCCCTGGGGACGCTGGCGGCAGGGATCACCCACGAAATCAATAACCCACTGGCCTACGTCATCTCGAACCTGGACATGGTCGCCGACGAACTAAGGGGCATTTCCGAGCAAGCCCTGTCGACCAAACTTCACGAGCTGCAAGAAATGATCGGTGATGCACGGCACGGCGCGGAGCGCGTGCGCGGCATCGTACGCGCCCTGAAGAACTTTTCGTATCCAGAGGGCAAGAAAGTCCAGCTGGACGTGCGGTCGGTGCTCGACCTTTCGATCGACGCCGCCGGCGTCGAGATCCGGCACCGAGCCCGCCTCGTCAGGGAGTACGCGGAAGTACCCCTCGTCGACGCGGATGAAGTCCAGCTCGCGCACGTGTTCACGAGTCTTCTCGTGAATGCTTCGCAGTCCATTCCCATCGGGAGAGTGGACGAGAACGAAATCCGCGTGGTCGTTCGGATAGACGCCGCTGGATTTGTCGAAGTCGAGATCGCGGATACCGGGCAGGGGATTGCGCGTGACGTTGTCGGACGAATCTTCGATCCATTCTTCACGACCAAACCAGTGGGTGATGGAATGGGGCTCGGCTTGTCGATCTGTCACGGCATCGTGACTTCGCTCGGCGGCCATATCGCAGTGGAGAGCAATGCCGCTCGGGGTACCACCTTTCGCGTCACGCTGCCCGCAGGCAAGTCGCGAGCCCAGACGAAGGCCGGCCGAGGTGCGGACGGGGAGGCGAAGATGCCCGCGCGGGTGACGTCGACCCTGCGCGGACGTATTCTCGTCGTGGACGACGATGCGATGATCGGTGCCTCGATCCGACGAGTCTTCAGCCGAGAACACCATGTGACGCTCGCGTCCAACGGCAAGGAGGCTTTGGAGCTGGTCCTTGGCGGACAGCACTTCGATGTCATCCTATGCGATCTCATGATGCCGCAAATGACGGGCATGGATCTGTTCGTCGAGCTCGCGCGAACGCAGCCCGACCTATGCGAGCGCTTCGTGTTCATCACCGGTGGCGCGTTCACACCCGCGGCCAGGGAATTTCTCGATCAGGTTCCCAATCGGCGCCTCGACAAGCCATTCGCACCGGAAGCGCTGCGCAAGGTCGTTCGTGACTTGATGCAAATCGATTGATGATCCGGAGTTCGGGGTGCGCATCGTGCTTGGACGCGCACCGGGCGTATCGAGATGTGTCCCCTCGACTCGTGCGTCACTTGGGCTTGTCCTTGCCGTCCTTGTCTTTTTTGGGCTGGGATTTCTTGACGGTGTCCGCACCCACCACTGCGCCCCCTGCACCGGCTGCCGACCCGGCTGGCCCACTGGCGACTGCCGTACTCGATGGTTCAGGCGAGCCGGTCGTGCCACCAGGCAAGGTTCCGCCATCCTCGCTCTTGACCGATTTTCCGCCGAACTCCCGTACGTGAAATTCGACACGACGGTTCAGCGCCATGTGGTCCGGGGTATCGTTCTGCGCCACCGGATTCTTCGACCCGTTGCCGACCGCGGACAATCGCTTGGCATCGATCCCGCCCTTCTCGAGCCACTCGATGACCGACTGGGCGCGCTGTTGCGAGAGCTTGGCGTTGTCGAAGCCCTGTTTTTCGCCTTCGTTGTCGGTGTTTCCCTCGATCGAGAGCTTGGTGATCTCCGGGTTGTCTTTCATGATTTGGGCGAGTTGCGTCAGAACCCTCTTCGTCTTGTCGTTCATGACGATCTTCGCGCTGGCCTTCTGAAACTCGATGTCCCCAGGCATGTCGATTTGCGTGGCGCTTTTCATCTGAACGCCTTTGAGGGCGATGACCGGCCGCGGCGGCGAGGGCGGTGGCGGAGGCTGCGGTTGCGGCGCTTCTGCGGTGGTGCTCGCGGGCGGGGGAGGCGCGGGTGGTGGCGGAGGGGGCGGCTGATCGCCACCGAACTTTGCCTGCGCGTCGGTGTGGCAAGCGCCGACGCCTGAGCCCAATACGCCAACGGCCCCGACCAAAAGCAAGGGCAGCAACACGGTCCGGATCCTCATGAATGCCTTCCTTCTGAT
>JALYHX010000814.1 GCA_030776305.1 Myxococcota bacterium | reverse complement strand
CCCCAGCGCGCCACACACGCACGCGAACACGACCGCCGCGCGGCGTGAACTTGAGTGCGTTGGCGACCAAGTTGTCGAGCGCCTGCCGCAGCTTCTGCGGATCGGCGCGCACCTGAGCCTGGAGTGGGCCCTCGAATACGAGCGCCACCCCTCGCCGCGTCGCAACGGGCGTGAAGACGGCGAGCATCGGCCCGATGAGCGTGCCGATACTCACCATGCGCGGCTCGACCGAGAAGACGCCGGCTTCGAGACGACTTGCCGCGAGCACGCCGTCGACCAGGCGGGTCATCTCCGTACACATGCCGCGGATCTGGACGACCGCCGCGCGCCGGTCATCAGGGGGCATTTCCTCGGACTCGAGGACCTCGGCGATGAGCGCCAGCGAAGAGAGGGGGTGTCGCAGGTCGTGGACGAGCATCGCGATATGGTCTCGGCGCTGCGCCTCCAGCATCCTTTTGAGGCGGAAGGTCTCGAGCGCGGCGCGCACTCGTGCGAGAAGCTCTCGCGAATCGATGGGTTTCGTCAGATACGCGTCGGCGCCCTCCTTGAGACCCGCTTCGATTGCATGGGGTTCTCGGCGCGCGGCCGTCAACATGATCACGGACGGTCCGCCTCCCCGGCGCGTGCGCAGCCTGCGCAGCACCTCCACCCCGTCCAAGCCCGGCATCGAAACGTCCAACAGAACGAGCTCGGGTTCGCGCTCGTCGACGGCGCGTAGCGCATCGTTGCCGCTCATCGCCATGCGCACCCGATGGCCATCCTCGACGAGCACCGCTTCGTAGAGTGCCAATGTGTCGGGGAAGTCGTCGACGATGAGGATGTCTCCAGCGGCATCCCCGGGAACCAAGACAGCGCGGTCGTTGCTCACGCGAGTACGCCGTGCGCGCGGCCGGACGGTGGTTTGCGATCGGCGGACGGCCGCGGCGCCAGTCGAGGCAGTACCAGCGTGAATGTCGATCCCTCCCCCTCGCGCGAGCGCACCTCGATTTCGCCGCCCAGAGCTCGGGCGAGTCGCCTCGACAGCGCCAGTCCGACCCCCGTGCCATCGTAGCGGCGGCCATCACCGGCCTCGAGTTGGTGGAACTCTTGAAACAGTTCCTGCAGCGCGGTTGCAGGGATGCCGATTCCCGTATCGCGAACCGCCAGATGGACGTCGGTCGCCGTCGCACGAACACTGAGGACGACTTCGCCACGATCGGTGAACTTGATTGCGTTCGACAAGAGATTCAGCAGGATTTGCCGCACGCGTTGCGCGTCCGTGGTCACGTCGATCGGTACGTCGCCCGCGTCAGCGACGAGGCGCACGTCCTTACCCGTGCGGAGACTGTCGACCTCGGCGACGCACGCCCGCGCGAGTTGCGGCACATTGACGGGCGCGAGTCGGATCTCGATGCGCCCCGCCTCGGCTTTGGCCAAGTCGAGCACATCATTGATGAGGCCGAGCAAGTGCTCGCCGTTTCGTTTGATCCGCTCGAGAGACTCGCGTGCGCGCGGCGACAACTGCTCCTTCGGCGATGTCATGAGCAGGTCGGCAAACCCGAGGATCGCCGACAGTGGCGTTCGCAGCTCGTGGCTCATCGACGCGAGAAACTCGGTTTTGACCTTGTTCGCGCGTATGAGGCGCTCTCCTTGCTCGGCGAGCGCGATGCTCTTCGCGCGCAAGCGGTCGTGGGTCCATGCGTTGTGCAACGCGACGGCCAACTGGCGCGCTGCATCGCGTACCCACTCTACCGCGTCGTCCGATGGCTCATGAATTCCGGCGAGCACCATCGCGCCGGCGCCTTCGTTTCCAATCGCGACCGGGTAAGCGAGGAGCCATCGCAGCGGAGCGTGGCCCACCCCGAGGTCGAGCGCCGGCAGCGGCTCGGCAAGCAACTCGGATCGCAAGAAAAGTGGTTCGCGCTTCTCAGTGACGCTCTTCGGGAGCCCCGCGGTCCCGAACGTCAGGTTATCGATCGCGCGGCCGTCGCACGCGATGCCTTGGACCGGGACGAGGCGGTCGGCATCATCGAGCAGATAAACCACCCCCAATTGCGACTCGGCCAGGCGCACGAGGGTTTGCAGCCCGCCCGTCGCGAGTGCGCCGACGTCGAGCGTCTTCAACTCCCGCACGAACTCCGCGTACGCTCGCGCCCGTGCATCGCGCAGCGCGAGGGTCTCGTTGGCCCGTGTCAGGTCGGCGACCGCGCGCTCGCGTCCTGCCAGCGTTGCGCGAAGGCTCGAATCCTTGTCGAGCAGCAACGCATTCATCTTGGTCAGGCTCTGCGCGACGGCCCCGAGCTCGTCCCTTCGTTGTGGCAGCGGCAGCAGCGGTTCGAGTCGCCCCGTCGCCGCGAGCGCTTCCTCGAGCTGGGCGGTCGTGCCGGCGATGTCACGCGCAATCCATACGCCGCTCCCCAGCGCGATGATGATCGCAAGGAGAAGCACCGAACGCGTTGCCCGTTGCGATGCGCTCGCGGACTCGAACGCGGCCTGCTCCCGAGCATCGGCTTCGTCCATCGCGTGCCTGCGAAGGTCGGTCAAGATGCCGCGCATTTCGTCCGTAAGCATTTTGCCCTCGGCAGTATGAGGGTCGGGCACGTCGCGCTCGCGCGCTCGAATCTGTGGCTCGCTCACGTTCTTGATCCACTCGCGGACGAGTCGGCCGAACGCCGCGACGCGTTCGTCTTCCATCCCATTCTCTGCGACCGCTTGCGCCTCCGCGAGGAGACCTTCGAACTCCCTACGGGCCTGCTCGTAAGGGGCGAGAAAGCTCCGGTCGTTGGTCAACAGGTAGCCTCGTTTGCCTGTCTCGAGGTCGACCATCAAGCGCAAGAGCTGCTCGGCGTCGTCGGCGAGCTTGAGATCGTGTTGCACCAGGCGCTCGAACTGCTTTTCCAGCTCTTCGTGCGCTGCGTTTGCGCGAACCAGCCCGCCGTAGAGGACCGCAACGACGACGAGGGAGCTCAGTAAAATACGCCAGAAGAGGGCGCTCTTGAGAATGCGCACGCGTGCCTACGGGCCCAGCCTAGCATTGCCCGAAGGTCCGTTCCCGCCCAGCGGGGCGCCGATTTTCATGCTTCGCGTCCAATCCAAGCCCCGGCACATGAGAGCAACCAAGCAATCGGTGACAACGCAAGTCCGAACACGACGGTGAACGGCGCGGCGAAGCCAAGGCCGATGAGCGTCACGACCAGTGCAAGCACCGCTGCGAGCGCGGGCTCGAGGAGCGTCCGGGCGCCAGCCGCGCGCGCGATCAGCCAGCCGCTCGTGGGAAACGACGCCAGCAGGCCGGCGGCAAGAAGAAGCACCGGCACTGCGGTGCCGATTTCGTGCTCATCGACGGTCGACAAGTCGATGTGAAGGAGGTGGGCCGCCATCGCGCCCGCTGCCAGTCCGGTCACCATCGCACCGATCGTCACCAGCGCGCCAAAGAGAATCCACCGGACCTTCAGCGGCTCGTCCGCGCGGCTCAGCGCGGCACGAACGGCGGACAAGCTCGGGGCGCGCGGCGAGACCGCGGAGAGTCGAGCCCACCGCGTGCTCGAAACCGGCGAGCCCCCTGCCGAACGTTCGTGACGCCCGCGCAGGTCGCGGGCGAGGATCCAGGTCACCGCCCCCATGGCCGCC
>JALYHX010000813.1 GCA_030776305.1 Myxococcota bacterium | reverse complement strand
GTGCAGGGCAGCAGTGCATTCGGCTACCTGCGGAGCGAAAATGGGGTTCACAGGCTCGTTCGGATTTCCCCTTTCGACGCGAACGCGCGAAGGCAAACCGCGTTTGCTGCGGTCGAAGTCACCCCGGACATCGAGGACGAGATCGACATCCAGGTCAAGGACGACGACCTCGATGTGACGACGATGCGCGCAGGTGGCAAAGGCGGACAGAACGTCAACAAAGTCGAGACGGCTGTGCGCATGAAACACATCCCGAGCGGAATCGTCATCGTGTGCCGCGCCGAGCGCTCACAGCATCAGAACCGCCGAATGGCGCTGAAGATGCTCAAGGCCAAGCTTTACGACCTCGAAACGCAAAAGCGAGAAGAGCACGCGGCGGCTCAAGCCGCGAGCAAAACGCAAATCGCGTGGGGGAACCAAATTCGAAGCTACGTGCTTCAGCCGTATCGCCTCGTGAAAGACCTGAGAACGAGTTTCCAAAACGGCAACGTGGACGCCGTCCTCGACGGCGAGATTGACGACTTCATCGAAGCGTACCTTCTGGCCGCGGCGGGCGGAACACTCAAGAAAGGCGGCGTGGCCGAGGAAGCCGAGGCGCCCTAGCGCTCGCCTGGTCGCTGGAGACAAAGATGGCCGATGAGCCGAAGACGAGCAATTCGCCGGGCCCACAACGCGAGGCGCCCTCGGCGGAGCAATCCATCATCGACGCGCGCCGCGCGAAAGCCGCACGCGTACGGGCTCGCGGCGAGAACCCGTTCGCGAACGACGTGCGCTCGCTCGGCCCGGTCGACGACATCGCCGAGGTCCGGGCGAGCGTGGGCGCGATGGGCGATACCGAGAAGTACGACGCCGCCCAAGTCGCCGAGTCGACCGGCGGCAGAGTCGTTCACGTATGTGGGCGCGTCGTCGCCCTCCGGTCGACAGGCGCCCTGTCTTTCGTCCGACTGAGAGATCGGACGGGCGAGATCCAGCTGATGCTGGATCAATCCGTCTTGAAAGGCGACTACGACCGCGTTGCGGACCTCGACGTGGGCGACTTCGTCGAGGCCAAAGGCGGGCTCACCGCGTCGAAGCGAGGTGAGCTATCCGTCCTGCCCAGCGAGGTGCGCCTCGTGACCAAGGCGTACCGTCCCCTGCCGGAGAAGTGGCACGGTCTGACCGACGTCGAGATTCGCTACCGACAGCGCTACATCGACCTCGTCGCGAATCCTGACGTGGCCGATGTGTTTCGCGCGCGGAGCCAGATCGTCCGCGCCACCCGTCAGATTCTCGATTCGCACAACTTTCTCGAGGTCGAGACGCCGGTGTTGCACCCCCTCATCGGCGGTGCCGCCGCGCGTCCGTTCGCCACACACCACAACGCGCTCGACATGCCTCTTTACCTGCGGATCGCGCCGGAGCTCTATCTAAAGCGCCTCATCGTCGCCGGACTCGAACGCGTTTACGAGATCGGGCGATCATTTCGCAATGAGGGTGTGAGCGCGCGACACAATCCCGAGTTCACGATGCTCGAGTTTTATTGGGCCTACGCGACCTACGACGACCTCATGGAGTTCACCGAGAAACTCATCCGCGGCATCGACGCGCAGCTCGCCGACGCGATGCCCGCGGCGCATGCGCAGTGGAAGAACGCGCGCCCATTCACCCTCGACGAACCTTTCGTACGCCTGCCGATGAACGACGCGGTTGCTGTCGCGGCGGGGCGCACGGCGATCCCGCAGTGGGTGGCGTCCGTCGCGGATCGCGGCAGCGCCGGGCTCGCGGAGCTTTTGCAAGCGGACTTCGGCAAGGGGATCAAGGAATGGGCGAAGTCGTCGGCCCGGGCGAAGGCGCTCGATTGGGGTAACTTCCGCAATGCGATCCATAAGTGCTCCACCCCTGGGGAGCGTCTTTTCGCTTGCTACGAGTACGTCGTCGAGCCGTTTCTGGCCGACGACTACCGAAGCGCAGACGGAAGACACTCCGTGCCGGTATTGGTGAAGGACTACCCTTTCGAAGTCTCGCCACTCGCGCGCCGCAACGACGCTCGCCCGGAACTGACGGATCGATTCGAATTGTTCGTTCACGGCCGCGAGCTGTGCAACGCGTTCAGCGAGCTCAACGACCCCGACGACCAAGCCGCCCGCTTTCGCGCTCAGGTCGAAAAGAAGACGCGCGGCGACGAGGAGACGATGGACTACGACGAGGACTACATCCGTGCCCTAGAGCACGGGATGCCGCCAGCGGCGGGGTTCGGCATGGGCATCGATCGCCTCGTGATGGCCCTGACCCATTCCGCATCCATCCGAGACGTCATCCTCTTTCCGTTGCTGAGGCCCGAGACGGGAGAGAGGCGAACGTGAAAAGCCTGACGGCTCCTGTCGTGGTCCTTGCTGCCGCCACCGTGGCGGCGGCGATCGCATTCCTCATCTGGCGAGCTCGCGCCGATTTCCGCCGAAAGGAGCCTACACGCGGCGTGCTCCAGAGCATTTGTGCCGTCCTCGGTGCGGTGTTCATCGGGGTCACGTTCTGGACCGAGAGGCTCCCGGCGCTTCGCGGATCCGCATGGACGCTCCGAGACGCGCTGGTACGGTCCGCGGCCATCGCCACCGGCGTGCTGTTCCTCGTCGGAACCGTAGTCGCTCTCCTGCCCTGGGCGCTCGATCGGCTCGAGCGCGGTTCATTCGCCACGTACGTCGCCGCGCGGCACGTGCGCGCGAAGAAGAGCGGGTTTTTGACTCTCATCAGTGGACTGTCGATTTTCGCGGTCGCCCTCGCGTCCTTTTCTCTGTCCAGCGCGATCAGCGTCATGGGCGGCTTCAGCGCCGACCTGAAACGCAAGATCCTGGGTAGCTACGCGCACATCGTCGTGGATACGACGAGCCAATCACCGTGGGTCGATTACGAGACCGCGCTGGAGCGCGTGCGATCGGTGGGAGGGGTCGCGGCAGCGACGCCGGTCGTTCAGGGCGAAGTGATGGTCTCGAGTGCGTCGAACCTCGCGGGGGTCATCGTGCATGGGATCGACCCGGAAACGATCGGCAACGTCATCGACCTGCGGAGGAACATCGAGGCGCCCGTCAAGGTGGAGGACAAGCTGTCCTACCTCGAAGACCCCGAGAAGCTGCGCCACATCCCGGCTGAAGAGATCATCGGCATCGGCACGGGCGGTGAGGAATACACGAAGGGCCCGGAGCTTCCTCCGCTGAGCGACGATCTCGACCCCGCCGTGCGTCAGGCGCTCGACGCTCC
>JALYHX010000812.1 GCA_030776305.1 Myxococcota bacterium | reverse complement strand
CGCCGGCCGAGCGACGCAATCGCCGAGCTGCGCAAGGTGGCAGACGACCCCGAAGCGGACCCGCTCACCGCGAGCCTTGCCGAACGCGAGCTCGTCGACGCCTTGGTGGCGAGCGGCGAGCTTCGTGAGGCGGCAGCGGAAGCCCATAGGCACTCCAGCTTGCTCGACAATCGTTTCGTGCGAGGCGTGGACCGCGTCATGCAGCGAAGATGGGTGCGGCGCATGGCGATCGCCGTTCTTTCCGCGTTCGCCGGGCTTGTCGTCGCTGCTCTCCTGCGCGCGCAGCGCCGTCGCAAGCTTGGCGAGGCGGCGCGGGCGCTGATCGTGATCGCGCCGGTTGCGGTCTCTTTCGTGCTGTTCGTAGCCATCGTCGGCGGGGCGCTCGCGTCACACTACGAGTCGGGCAATGCCCGACCGTTCCTCTTTCTCGGGGCAGTGGCGCTGCCACTCGTTATCGCCGCGCGTGGTTGGGGCGCCGTAGGATCTCCGAGGCTGGCGGCTCGCGTGGGTCGTGCCGTACTCTGCGGCGCAACACTCCTCGCCGCAGCGTTCGTGTTGCTCGACGTGGTAAGCCCGGAGTACTTGGAAGGTTTCGGGCTATGACGTACGAGCCTCCTTGCGCCGACGCAGTCGATCCGGACCCCGACCTCAGCCCCCGACCTGGCCTCCATCCCGATCAGGTCCGGCGTGTGCGATTGGGACATGGAGCCAATTGCTCGAGTATCGGTAGTGTCGTCGACACGCTCTTCGCGACGGCGGCCGTAGGCGCGGCGGTTTTTGCCGCGATCGTCGCTGCGCTTGCCCAAGAGTCCATCAAAGTCATACCAAGGCCCTCGCGGCAGCCGGAACCAGGCCGGGAAACGGAGGGTGGGTAGTGATCGTGCGTTTCGAGCCATGGGGTGCATGGATCAAGCTCGAGTCGACAGCGGCCATCGTCGCGCTCGACCGAGAAGGCGTGCGGGCTCTCGGGCTGGACGGGGGAGAGGCGTGGACGCAGGAAATGGGTCCGAGTGCTCCCGTCGAAGTTCACCTGGCGGTGACCGCGCGTTGCGGGGCTGGGTGCACCGGCTGTTACCTGGACGCTCGGCCCGATGGGCTCGAACCAACGCACGACGAACTGGAGCGCAGGCTTGGCGCGATGCAAGACGCCGGCGTGTTCACGGTCGCGTTCGGCGGTGGCGAGCCGACGGTCCGCGACGATCTAGACCTACTCGCCGCCACCGCGCGCGCGCACGGCCTTACTCCGGTACTCACCACGAGTGGGTTGGGTCTGTCCGATGCCCGCGCCGAAAAGCTACGCTCCTTCGCGCAGGTGAACGTCAGTTACGACGGCGGTGGAGACGCGTACGCACAGGTCCGGGGGTTCGATGGGGCACATGCAGCCGAGCGGTCCATCGAGCGTCTCGTGCGCGCCGGGGTACGCGTCGGAGTCAACGTCGTCCTGACCCGCGCGACCTTTTGCACGCTGCCCGAAACGCTGTCGCGGGCGCGCGAACTCGGTGCCAGCGAGGCCCAGCTTCTGAGGTACAAACCCGCCGGACGGGCTGCATCGCTCGATTATCTCGCTCGCCGATTGTCGCACGATCAGGCACGCGCCCTCGGTCCCACGCTGCGCGCATTGGCGCTCGACCTGTGTTCCAGTCAGTTCCGCATCCGCATCGACTGCGCCCTCGTTCCATTTCTGTCGGCGGACGACGATCTCGCTGGCGACCCGGCAAACCTCGTACGATTCGGCGTGATGGGTTGCGAGGCGGCGGGCGCGCTTGCCGCGGTCACTGCGGACGGTCGGGTGGCGCCTTGCAGCTTTGCTCATGCCACGGAACTCGCGGGAACCGATATCGCGACCCATCACGCGACCGACCCGCACCTCATGCGCTGGCGTGAATACATCGCGGCTCCGCCAGAGCCCTGTCGTTCGTGCTCGATTCGTGACGTTTGCAAGGGGGGCTGCAAGGTCGTCGCCTCCTTCCTCGCCGGTGGCCTGGGCCCCGACCCGGAATGCCCGCGGGTCATCGATTTCAGGTCTCGCGAGGAGCTCGCGACATGAAGCGCGACGCGCTTGTCGCGGGCGCAATCTCTGTCTCCTGGGGATTCGTCGTTGCCGTGGGTGCATACGCGGTCATGCGGACGATTCAGTTCTTTCTCAATCCGGACCCCAACCCGAGCGCGGTCATCTGGAGTGCCCATGCCGGGTACTTCTGGCGCGCGTGGACCGTGTCGTACGCTGGCGGGATCGCGGCGTTCGTCGTCCTTCTGGTCGCGCGAAACCACCCCGTCGGCTCGGCGAGGGCGCTGCTCCCTGCGATGAGCATCGCTGCCGCGCTGCTCGCCTTACAGGGAGCCCTCTTCCCATGAGCAACCCAACAGCACCGGTTCCACGTCGAGGGTAACGCCGAAGCGCGCGCGTACGCCGTCGCGAATCGCGCGCGCAAGCGCCAAGAGATCGCCTGTCGTCGCGCCGCCCCGGTTGACGAGCGCAAGGGCATGCTTGCGCGAAACCCCGACCTGCCCGGTCCCCCATCCCTTGACGAAGCCCGCCTGCTCGACCAGCCATGCCGCGGCAATTTTGTGGAGGCCTCCTCCGGCTTCGAAGCTCGGCGGAGCGGTCCCCGCACGCGCCGTCACGCTGGCCACCGTGGCCGCGTCCACGATCGGATTGACGAAGAAAGATCCCACGCTCACCGAATCCGGATCGTCCCCGTCGACCACCATCCCCTTGGCGCGCCGCAAGGCCATCACGGTCTTGCGAACGACGTGCGACGGAGCGGACGCGCCCGTCGGGACCGACAGCGCACCGGCGAGCTCGGGGTACCGCACGACCCCGTCGCGACCGAATCCAAGCTCGAAACGAACGCCGGTGACAATCCATCGGTCGCTTCTCTTGAAGACGCTGGTGCGGTAGGCGAACTGGCACTCGCGAGGACCCATGTCGACGAATGCACGCGCGATTCGGTCGTACGCTCGCACTCCCGTAATCACTTCGCGCACCTCCTGGCCATACGCCCCCACGTTTTGAATGGGCGTCGCCCCGACGAGACCGGGAATCCCACTCATGGACTCGATCCCGCACCATTCTTCGTCGACGCTGCGTGCCACCAGCCCATCCCAGTCCTCTCCGGCAGCCGCCTGAACGACGACGTGGTCGGGGCCTTTGCGTACGTCGACGCCGCGCATTGCGATGTGAACGACGAGCCCCGCAAACCCGTCGTCCGCAACGACGACGTTGCTTCCGCGTCCCAGGACGAAGATCGGCTCCCCGCAAGATTCGGCGCTGCGAACGGCATCGACCACGTCTTGCTCGCGATCGATCTCGACCAACCGGTTCGCGAGTCCGCCGAGGCGTAGCGTGGTCAGGGGCCCCAGAGGGACGTTGATGCGTGTGTGCATGGAGTGGGTGTTGCGGATGGATCCTTCGATCAAGATGGCCTTTCTTGCGGTTCTTTTGGAGAGGCTGTACCAGCTGTCCCGACGAGGCCAATTTTGACACCTGATATCGCTATCCAATTCAAGGACATGATCGAGGCGGTGCGGCGGGCCCTCGCGTACACGCGCGGAATGGATCGGGCAAGGCTCTTTGCGGACGGCAGGACCGTCGATGCAGTCGTGCGCAACCTCGAGGTACTCGGCCAGGCGGCCAAACACCTACCGGACACCCTGCGCTCGATCCATCGCGAAATCGAATGGGAAAGGATCACCGGACTTGGCGATCTCCTCGCTCGATCTCGGTTCGCCATCGATCCCGACATCTTCTGGGATCTCATCGCCCGCAGGCTCCCGATCCTTCTGCCGCTCCTCGAAGAGTGTCTCGCTCCCGAGGGTCGCGCCTAGGAGGCCGGGTGTCTTTCGCCCGATCCCTTCGCGATCGCGTCGTC
>JALYHX010000811.1 GCA_030776305.1 Myxococcota bacterium | reverse complement strand
CGAGTGTCCATGGCGACGAGCAACACGCGTGCGTAAGCGCGCTCTTCGTCGGGGCGTACGAACGTGACAAAAAACGGGGACGGAGCGTCCGCCGCCACACCCGGTACGGCGCGCAGCCAAGGCACGTCGGGTGGCGTCCACTCGCCTTCGCCTTTCTCGGGCGACTTCCAGATGGTCTGAATGCGGGCGGGCGGCCAATGGCCCTCTTCGACGGACGCCTGCGACGTGTCGAGCGGTGGGGACACTGGACCGGAGACGACAACGAGCGCACCGCTTTCGCCGGTGGCGCGAAAGGTGAGCCGCCGGTACGCATCGCGCGCGGCGAGCGCCTGGTCTTCGAGCCAAGCGATCGGCGCGGGGCCGATCCACGAGACCGCGCGGAGCGTATCGACGGTCCAGTGAGAAAAGCGCTTGGGCAAATGGATTGCGGCGTCGGCGCGCAGCCCGGCGAGGGGCGGTACGAGCTCGCCACGACCGAGGTCCAGGCGCGTCGTGCGCGCAGGAGCATTCCGGCGACGATCCCCGTCGTAAAGGGCGATGTCGAGCGACGAGTCGTTCAATGCAAGGGCGACGGCAGCGGCGGGAGATTCGAGGGTGACATCGACCCGTCCGACTCCACGGGCGGCGCCGGTCTGTTGCAGATTGGTGATCGCGGCCATGGCGCGATCGGTGAAACCCTCGGTCTGGTTCTGCGCGCCTTCGCCCATGAGATCGAGGGCCGTCAGACTTTGCTCGAGACCGTATGCGCGCGTTGCGAATGCAGCGTGCGTGCCGCGCACGACGAGATCATGATCGTCACCGAGCGGCGTGTTCGTGAGGTTATGGGCATCCAGCACGTAGAGCGCGGCCCCGTCGAGCGATAGACGGACCCGCGCGCGCCACACGTCACGCGCGTCGTCGCCTTGGCCGCGCGCCACGAAGAGGACCCGACGCCCCAAGACAGCGTCCGAGACCGCGCCGCCGGACGGCTCCCAGTGAACGTCCGTGGCCAACACGAGCCCGCCGTTTGCGGAGCGACCGAGCGCGCGTGCCAGCGCGTCGACGTCGTGAGAGGCAGGCGCTTCACACGACATGCCGGCCCAGGTGCCGACCGCAAAACACGCCAGAGCCAACGGACTGCGCGAGCGCAGCCAGCGCTTCGCGCGCTGTCCCAATATCACCCACGGTGATGAAGCATCCGGTTCGTCGCCGGTCAAGCAAACCGCAAGGAGGCAAGTCTAATGAACGCACGCTCGAGATGTACTGGGACTACTCGTTGCCCTTCGCTGGGGACAGGATCGCATCCACGGCGCTATTCATCCTGCGGCGGATCGCCAACGGGCTCGAGGGTGCTGGTGCCTGTCGATTGCTCCTGGACTTCTCCGGCGTCGTCCTCCGATTCGATCGCCGGCTCGTCGCTGCGATGGCGGCGGTCCATCCAATCGTTCGACTGCTCCGTCTCCCCGCCAGCCTCACGGACGTGGCGAACCGCGCGATGCAGCGGCAACGGAGGATCGAGCGGGAGCGGCTCCTTCGCGCGTGAGAAGAACGCGATGGCGACGTCGATGTCTTCGTCCGTGAGCGCGTGGCCCCCGAAGCGCGCATAACTGTCGTGCGCCCATTGCACGCGGGCGAGATCGTCATCGAAGCGGATCATGTCATCCTGTGCGACGTCGTCGTCCGCAGACAATAGAAGGACCGGGGGCTTGCCATGGAGCGGGCGTACCGGCTCGACCGGACCGCCGTGCGCGACGACCACCGCGTCGACGTTCAACAGTCCGCGCGACGCAATGAGTCCTGCAAAATAGCCTCCATTCGAGAAGCCGAGCAGAAAGCGCGCGCGCGCCCCCGTCCGGTCGTGCGCTGTCGCGACCGCCCGTGCAAACCCATCGACGACCCGTGGTGCGGCCTCGGCATTGCGCTCGTTGCTCGGCCAGCAATACCAATCCGCCAAGTCGGGCACACTGCAAGCGCCAAGATTCCCGCGCAGCGCGAGCACCGCGAAGCCCTTCCCGGTGGCACGCGCGGCAAGGCGCCGCTGGCGATCGACTTCGTCTGCGGCAGCCGAGCGCGCGTAGCGTCCGTGCAAATATACGATCAGCGCGTTCGCGGCCTGCCCGGACGGCACCGCGAGGCATCCGATGCCGACGACCGGCTCGAAGCCCGGCGCGCACCAATCGGCCATCGGTTCGACATCAGAGGGCTCGGGCGCAGCTCGGGGCTCCTCCGGCAGCGGAGCCGGCGGATCCTGGGGACGCAATCGACGAAGGGTCAGGGTTGCCGCGACCCCCAGCGGGGCTCCGACAAGGACGATGGCCCACAGGGCCAGCGATCTCGTCATGGCCATTCGGGACCTCGTTCCGTGGTTCGAGCATTCATGCGTGGCTCGTATCGACCTACCCGGGGGACGCATGGAGTATGCCGACGACATCGGACGGCTCCCGTCGAATCCGCTTCTCGACAGCACACCCGGCCGGCAGTTTCGCAACTATGAAACGTCGCACGGCGGCCATTGTCCATCGCGAGATGACTCGCCACGCAGTGAGTGCATGATGACCGTCCTCGTCGAGACGTGCAGCGGGGCTGCGCACGTACGGGTCCCGTGTCGAGTTATTGCGAAGTGGCCTTCGTCTGCGTCCCGCACGGATATCGTTCACCGTCGTCACGGAGAAGCACACTCCTCTTGCTCGGCACGCCATCTCTCTCGTTACAATCGCGTGCCCCCCTCGTATGTCCGCGAGGGTGCCCTCGATGAGAAACGTGCGTCTATCGCGGGGACGCGTGTCCCTCTTACAAGATACGCGCGCGTCCCTCGCTCATGCGATCGGCTCTCGTTCATGAACGACGCGTGTCACTCGTCATACGCACGTGCGTCCCGCACTCTTGCCCAAGGGTACGAGGCATGAATGATGCGCGTCCCTTGTTACCATCGCGCGCGTCGCCCGGGGGGACACACGCGCCTTTCGATCGAGCTCCAGCGTCCCATGTGCAAATGACGCGCGTCCCCCCGTCTCTGTGTCCGCCCGCCTGCGAGGTGCGATCGCGGATATCACTCGATCGCGTGCGTCCCCCGGCTCTACCCCTCCA
>JALYHX010000810.1 GCA_030776305.1 Myxococcota bacterium | reverse complement strand
GGGCACCCCACGGAGCAGAATGCGCATGTCCTCAATCGAGTCGACGGCCACCCCGACCCGCCCGACCTCACCGCGGGCGCGTGGATCGTCCGAATCGTGACCCATCTGCGTCGGTAGATCGAACGCGATGCTCAGTCCCGTTTGTCCCTGCGACAGCAGGTAGCGATAGCGCTCGTTCGACTCTGCGGCCCCGCCAAAGCCGGCATACTGGCGCATCGTCCACAGTCGCCGGCGATACATATCGTGTTGAACGCCACGGGTGAACGGCGGCTTGCCGGGCACACCCAGGTCGCGAGCGGCATCGAAGTTCATCTTCCCGAGGTCGTCCGGGCCGTAGAGCGGCGCGGCATCGGCGCGTCCGGCGAGGCTCGGCGGACGCGGGCGCGAAGTCTCCTACGCATCGTGGGATTCCTCTTCCCACTGCCGGCGAAGAGTGGCGTAATCGCTCATGCAAAGCCAATAGCACGAGGCGTTCTAGGGCCTGGCGAACTGAAATACGACTTCGGTCCTTCGTACCATCCCCAGCTCGTCACGAGCAATCCGCTCGATCGCAGCCGGATCATCGCGCAATCGCCGGACCTCGATTCGAAGCCGCGCAACGTCTCGGCGCAACTCTTGATTGTCGGCGTTCACGTCCTCCAGCTCTCGCTGCATGGCTCGAAGGCGCGGAAGGCCCTCCGGCGCCAGCACCAAAACGGGAACCGTGGCGACCGCGAGCGACAGCATCGCGATTGGCAGGGTTCGCCGAAGAAGGTCCGCGGTGAAAGGCACGGCCCCCCGATGGTCTCATGGCTGCGTCGCGAGGCCCAGTTCTGGGGTGTTTCCCCAAGCGTTTCGCGCGCATTGTCCGGCCCATGCTACCGTCTGCCTCGATGGTTCATGCCGACGCGAAAGCTCTGCATGTCGACCCTCGTGCGGCGGACGTCTCCCCCGGCCAAGAGCCCACGGCCTCGCCGGAGTGGCAGCAAGACTCGAAGCCTTCGCTGCTCGCGCGGTCGCCGGCGCAAAACTGGTTCTGGGAGAGCTCGCTCGAAAGCTTGTTCCTGCTTTCGGGACTCGTGCACGTCCTCCTTCCATTCGACGTCCCCGCGCTCAACAAGTTCGTCGCTCAGGTGCCGCCCTTTCGTCTGCGCTCGCTCTACCGGACGTACACGCTTCGTCGCCGCCACGTGTGCCGGAATGGTGGGGCAACCGACCGCGCACTCCTTCTGCCGATGCTGCTGCTGCCTGCCGCCCGGAAGATTGAGTTCGCATGACGAACGCGCTCAGCGAGTTCTTCACGCTCGCTCGGGCCGAGCGTGCGGCCCGCGAGTTCGCCCCTCCGCAATACGAGCGTATTCGTACGTACCATGATGCCGGAGAGCGCAGATTGTTGGCCGGACGCCGTGTCACGCAGCCGATCTCCGCCGCCGTTCTCCTTCGTGAAGCGGTGTTATGTTACTTACTCGCGGCGGAGATTGCTCGGGACGAAAAAGCCACCGACGAGTCACTTGCCGCGCGCGACCTCGGCGAGGCGATGCCAGAGCTTCCGGCCGAGCCGATGCGTCCTGATGCGATTCCGAGCGACGATGCGCGTGTGCGCGCCGCGCTGGCCGCGCGCGACGTGCCTTACTTCGACCGCCTCTCTGGCGAGGATGCCGCACGAGTCCGTTGGGCTCTCGATCGGGCGGCGTCCATGCTCCGCAAGGGCGTCGAGGTGCGAAGCATTGCGAGTATCCGTGGTGAACGATGGGGACGGATCGCGGCGCTCGGGGTGTTATTCGTTTACGCCGCGATAGCCGGCGTCCGAGCACTGGTCGTTCCGCGCAACGTGGCCCTTCACAAGCCCGTCGTTGCGAGCAGCGTCTGGTACACGCCCGCCGACGGACAGGACATCGTCGATGGCGATATCGGGACCAGCTTCGGCATTCACACGCAAATGGAAGAGTCGCCCAACGTCGTCATCGATCTGCTCGACAACTACCGGGTTCAGCGGGTGAAGGTGCACAATCGCGTCGACGGTTGGTACGACGATTGTCTACCGCTTGTCGTCGAGCTGTCGACCGACGGTAAGACTTACGCGGAGCTCGCGCGTCGCGACGATCACTTCGACAGCGACCCTCCCTGGATCGCGGAGGCGGGAGATAAGCTCGCGCGGTACGTGAGGGTCCGGGTGGCGCGCAAGAGCTATCTCGCACTGAGCGAGGTGGAGGTGTTCGGGAG
>JALYHX010000809.1 GCA_030776305.1 Myxococcota bacterium | reverse complement strand
CTTCGAGGGCCGTCAATATCTGCACCTTGGGGTCGATGAACTTCGAGTATTCGGTGTCCCATCGCGAAAGCCATCGCAATAGCTCTTCGACGTACTCATCGTCGTCGACCAGCTCCTTCATGATCTTCATTGGCCATGCGAGACTCTCGGCCTTGGCCGCAAACGCTCGTACCGGACCGATCGCATCCTTCCCGGCACGCAGAATCCCCCGGAACGCGGCGTCTTTCTCTTCCTGATCCGTGATGGACGGATCCATGTGAAAGGTAAAGCGCTTGAGCAACACCGCGGTCGCATCCGCGCTTGCCATGTCCGCGAGCGCCTGGATGGCCTCTTGCCTATCGTAATTCTGAACGCGCTTCTCGATGCGGTCCGCCCACTTATCAGCGGCCTTCTTCGGTCGCTCTTTGCGCTCCTTCGTGCCCCCCCTGAACATATCGAACAGGCCCATGGTTTTTTTCCTCGCCCGCTTGCGGGGCGCCGCAAGTCTCCCGGGCGGAGCGCCTCATGGCAAGGGAACAGCGAGCAAGACGACCTCTTTGTTCCGCGCTTGGACCTGATAGCGCACGGGGCGGCCGTACTTCTGCGCCGCATCTCGCTCCATGGCCTGGATGCGTGTCGCAAAGGCTTGCTGCGTGATGTGATCCGTCGCTTCGCCATTCGTGCGCTTGGCGGCGATGTACTCCCCGTAAATGCGCGCGTAATACTCCGTGGGAGGCTCCGACGCGAGGCGTGAGATGGCCTCGGGATCGAGCGTTCCCTCCCCCGGTTCGTATTGCATGCGCCGGTCGTCCACCGACAGCGCTTCGGTGAAGTTCGCGGCGTTCGGCGCACCTGAGACTCGCCCTTCGGCGTCGGTCGTGTCCTCCTCGACCCCCATGAGCTGATTCAGGAGCTGATCGATGCGGAAGGCGAGCCCTCCCAGCTCAGCGTGGTCGAGCTCGAATCGCTTCTCATGATGACCGTTGAGAATGGCAAGCAGACCCTCCTCGAGCATGTTGATCGGACGCGTGAGGTAGTTGCCGAGCAACCATCCAGCCACGATGACGAGGACCATGCCCATGCCCATCGCCCCGAAGATCGGCAGCATGGCGAGCCCCGTGGGGTCTTGGATCAGCGACGCGGGCGCAGCGGCCACGAGCAGCGCCCGCTTTCCGTCCTCGAACGCGGGCAGCGGCGACGCCGCGACGAGCAGATCGCCATCGCGCACCACATCGGTCTGCTGGTGGGCCAAGGCGTTCGTGAGCATCGCCTTCGCTCCTTTGTTGGCGCTGTCGTCGAGCGACGCGGCCTGCAGCGCCGAGTGTGCAACGACGTCGAAGCTGTCACCTTTCGGGACGACGATGACGAGGGGCCGTCCCGTGGTCGACTCGCTGACCCTGGACAGCGTGTCATTGAGAGGACGCCCGATGACGAGCCCCCCGAGGATCCTGCCCTGTTCGTCGCGCACGGCGACGTACGTTGCGAGGTAACGATCGCTCTCGTGCCAAACGTCCGAACCCGATTGGCCTGTCACCAAAGTCGACTTGAGACCTGCGTAGGTCTTGCCGAGATCGTCGCCACGGTTGAGGCTCGAGTTGTTGCGACCCACGATTTTGCCGCTTCCGTCGACGATGGCGACGAGTGTCGGCACATTCTGCTCGAAGAGCGATGCGTTCTTCATCTTGCTCACGAGCTCGTCGCAGTACTTGGTCGCTGCCTCGCCCCGCGCCGATGCCGTCGCCTTGACCAGCGCGTCCACCGCGCCCTGTCCCGTCGACGCGGCAGCGAGCCAGCGCTCCGCGCGCAGGCCATCGAGCTGAAACTGCCCGGCAGCCCCATTGGCATCTTCCTGAGCCGTTGAAAGCTGGTCCTTGTTGCTCGTCGCCGATCCCAGGGACGACCGGACGAGCAAGAACGACAACAGGCCGACGATGGCCACAATCAGTGCGTTCACCGCGATGATCTTGATTCGCATTCGCCCTCAGATCCCCCGCTTGCTCGCATGACCAAGCGGGTCGCAGCGCCACTCCCGCGTATGTGACGCTACCATTCGCTCCGCGAGCGCGGCAACATGCGACGTGAGGCCCCCCGTTGACACCCGCGCAAAAGGCGGCGACGCCCGCTCGATCGTCGAAGAACGCCCGCGCATTGCTGCTCGACGACGGGCGTTTCAGCCTACACGAACCCCCCGAACACCACCCGGAACGGCCGGAACGCCTGATTGCCGCACGCGCGGCGGTGGGAGGCGTGCGGGCCGACTTCACCCCGATCGCCCCACGCCCCGCCAGCGACGAAGAGCTCCTCCGCGTTCACGACCCACGCTTCATCGAGCAGCTCGAGATGCTGCGTGGGCAGTCCGGGTACCTCGATTCCGATACGTACTTGTGCCCTGAGAGCGTCGATGTCGCGCGCCTCGCGGCAGGGTCGCTCGTGGCGATGGTCGATGCGATGATCACGGGGCCGATTCACAAGGGTGTCGCGCTGCTGCGCCCACCTGGACACCATGCGCGGCCGGCGCATGCGATGGGTTTCTGCCTTCTGAACAACGTAGCGATCGCCGCGGCGCACGCGCGAACCATGGGGATTGCGCGCGTTGCGGTCGTCGACTGGGACGTCCACCATGGCAACGGAACGCAGGAAATGTTCTTGCGTGAGCCCGGGGTGATCTATCTCTCCACACATCAATCGCCCTTCTATCCCGGAACCGGGAACGTCGACGAAGTCGGCGTGGGCGAGGGTAAAGGGTACACCGTCAACGTCCCCCTCGCGGCGGGCGCCGGTGATGACGTCTACGCGAGTGCATTCGAGCGCATCGTCCTCCCGGTTCTCGAAGCGTACGCCCCGCAGCTGGTGCTCGTCAGCGCTGGCTTCGACGCATCCGCGGCGGACCCGCTCGCGGAAATGGAGCTTTCGCCCGGGGCGTTCGGTTGGATGGCGAGAGAGGTTGCGCGGATCGCAGATGCGGTGGCGGGCGGACGTATGGCCCTGGTCCTCGAGGGGGGATACCAATTTGGGGCGCTGCAGGAGGGACTGCATCACGCGATCGAAGGCATGCTTTTGGACGCGGCGCCGGAGATCGTTGGCGCCCGCAAGAACGAGGGGGTGGAGCGCGCGGTAGGCTGGGCCAAGCGGGGGTGGTCCGGGGTGAAGTGAGCGCGCGCTCGTTGCCGCTTGAAAGCGTGGCCGTGGAAGCTATCTTGTCGACCTTCGCGGTGGCCGTAGCTCAGTTGGTAGAGCACTGGATTGTGGCTCCAGTGGTCGCGGGTTCAAACCCCGTCGGTCACCCCATATATCCGAGGGGGTAGGTCCCCGGACGAACGCCACGGGCCTCGGGGGCCCGAATGGGGTTTCGTCGGGGCGGGCCAGGAATGTTTTCGTGATGGCTCTCCAAGTCATGCGAGTCGAGCACTGCTGACTCGGCGTTCACTGAACCGTCAGCTTGCGAACCGGTAGTGGCATCGACGGGTCCCTTGCGTCACGCCCTTGACGGGCCTCGTTTGATGCATAGATAAATGTCTATGCGATGCCCTCGGAGTCAGCCATGAGGGACAGTGAGCTGATCCGCGCCCTCAAGGCGCTGG
>JALYHX010000808.1 GCA_030776305.1 Myxococcota bacterium | reverse complement strand
GCTTCCGATGTCTCGCATACGGGATGCCAACGGGGCCATGCGCCCGAAAGTTCGAGGGAAAGCGGCGGCGTCAACGGCGCCCAGCGCGGGCAGAAGGGACCGCACATCTGGTACGGTAATCGGCGAGTCGAATGCCTCGGGATGGCCTCAGGGTGTACGAGCCATGACCGCTCGGCCCATGACGGCGCGACGGTTCGCCTTGGCACGTCTGGCGCGCGTCCTCACGCCGCCTCTTGTCCTGGGGTTGCCCCCGTTGCTCTGGGTGGCGGACGCTACCCGACGCGCATCGCTCACGACGCTTGGCCGAGACCAGGGAATCTTCCAATACATCGCCTGGGCGCTCCGATGCGGCGCGATCGACTACCGCGACATCCGCGACGTGAACGGCCCGCTCACTCATCTCGTGCATCTCCTCCTGCTCGGACTCGGCGGCGCCGACGAGCACCGATTTCGTTTGGTCGATCTGCTCGTGACCGGAGCAACCTTTGCGCTGGTCGGCGCGTGCGTGCCTGGATTGCGCTCGAGCCGCACGCCGGACGGAGTCGAGCGCTTTGCGTGGGCCCTGGCGGGGTGGGTCGTGCTCAGCGCCCAATACTTGCTGTACGGCTATTGGGACCTCGCCCAGCGCGAGAGTTTTCTCGACTGGTTTTTGTTGCCGAGCCTCGCGCTGCAGCTGGTCGCGCAGGCTCCGAGACGTCGGCCGAGCACCGCCGAGCGTCGGGCGTGGCTTCTCGTGGCGGTCGGCGCGTTGAGTGTCATTCCGTGGTTCGGCAAGCCGACTTACGCACTCTTCACCATGGCGCAGCTCTTCGGCCTCGCTCTCGACGACGAGCTCGTTTTTTCACGTCAGAGGGCCTTGCTCGCGTTCGGAGTCGGCGGCGTGCTCGGTGCGGCCACCCAAGTCGCTTTCCTGGTTGCGTATGGGGACGTGCGCGCGTTCGTCCATATCCAGTTTACGGACGTACCCGCGATGTACCGCTTCATCTGGCCACGCGCCTCCGCGGACATGTTCTCGGATCCTTGGCGTGCGACGCAGGCGATCTTTGCGCTCGTAGGCGCGGCCGTCATGTTCGCGCTGATTTGCCTTGGCGAGCTGCCGCGACGTGCCCTCGCCGTAACGCTCGCGCCCCTGTGCGCCCTCGGCAGCGTCGTGGGCCAGGCGAAGGGATTTCCGTATCATTTTCATCCCGTAACGGCGACCGTGCACTTGCAGTGGCTCGTGTTCGCGGCGTGGATCGCCGACCGCTCGCGCGTCGCCCAGCGCCGCTGGGCCATTGTCCGTCTGGCACCCGTCGCCGTCGCCGCCGCTTTCAGCCTGCGGATTGCAACGGCGATGGAGGACTCGCCATATGTGCGCGCCGTCTGGTTACTCTGGGGCGCGAATACCCCCGAACAGCGGACGACCAGCGAATACTTTTCACGGTTCCCCGAGCCGGACTTTTTCCCGTTCGAATTGCGACAAGCGGCGAACTTCGTGCGCCGTCATACGGGCACGACCGATCGTGTGCAAACGTACGGGATGGACCCATATCTCTTGTTTCTGGCGGGACGGCAAAGCGCAACCCCATACATCTACGCCTATGACCTGAATGCCGATGCCGCCTTGGCCGGGGGAACCGGCGGTCGCCCAGACGACACGCAAGCGGCGCGCATCCGGGGCATTCGCGATGCGAATGAGATGGACCTACTCGCGCGACTCGAGGCGAGACCGCCAGCGGCATTTGTCTTTATCGACGGATCGCCACTGATCTCGGAAGTGGACGCATGGACCGATTTCGAACGGCATTGCACGCGCACCGCGGCCTGGGTGGCCGCAGGTTATCGCGAAGCGGCGCGATTCGGTCACGATCACATTTGGCTCCGTACGGAGGGGGTTGCAGGCGTCCCGGATGAGTCGCTGCCGGTCGTCCACCGCGCGGCCGCGCAGGAGAACCCCCCATCCACGCCTTAAGCTACTACAGTACCAGCCTGTCGCGAGGCTCCCATGGATGAAACAGCCTCTATTTCGAGTGCGGGGAACGTTCAGGCCGCCCAACCGAGCGGGTTTGCCGTCTCGTCTTCGCCCTCGCTGCCGGTTCCGGTTGCTGCCGCCGGGCTCGCTGAGGGGTCGGACGTGCGCTCGAGCGCGCTTTACCTCAACCGTGAACTCTCATGGCTGGAATTCAATGCGCGCGTCCTGGCCGAGGCAGACAATGAGAGTGTCCCCCTCCTCGAGCGGCTGAAGTTTCACGCCATCGTGACGAGCAACCTCGATGAGTTCTTCATGGTCCGCGTGGCCGGGCTGAAGCAACAACTTACAGGCGAAGTCGACGAAATGGGCCCGGACGGGATGACGGTGCACGAGCAGCTCGGTGCCATCTCGCGCCGCGTCCACGAGCTCGCCGCCGTTCAGTCACAGAGCCTCGCGGGATTGCTTCCGAAGCTCGCCGAGGCGGGCATCGTCTTCGTCAAGCCTGCGCTGCTTTCGGCTGATGCGCTCGCCGAGCTCGATGCAAGATTTCACAACGAGGTCTTCCCGATCCTGACCCCCATCGCAATCGATCCGGGGCACCCGTTTCCCCAGGTGCGAAACAAGAGCCTGAATCTCGGTGTCATGTTTACGCGCGAGGGAACGCTCGAGCATGGATTTGGCGTTGTGCAGGTCCCATCGATGCTGCCACGGCTTTTGCCGGTGACAGGAGCGAAGACGCCCAGTGGCCAACCTGTGGCGCGCGCATACGTGCTCCTCGAGGACTTGGTGGCGCGACACGTGTCGACGATATTTCCGGGGGTTCGCGTCGATGGTCTTTACGTCTTCCGGGTCACGCGCAACTTCGACATCGAGGTGGACGAAGAGGAGGCGGAGGACCTTTTGCAATCGATCCAGCAGGAGCTCCGGCGGCGCGAGCGCGGAAACGCCGTGCGCCTGGAGGTCGCTGGCGATCCGCCCGCCGGTAGCTTGGCGAAGCTGGTCAAGGCATTCAAGCTCGACCTCGAACGGGACGTCTACAGTGTCACGGGCGTGCTGAACGTGGCCGATCTGATGTCCACGGCGCGTTACGAGGGTCGCGCGCTGCGAGACGAGCCGTTCATGCCGCACGTCGTGCCGCCCGTTCGCGATACCGACGATGTCTTCGCTGTCATCCGTGATCAGGATGTGCTTCTTCACCATCCGTACGAATCTTTCGACGCGGTCGTCGATCTCATCGCGCGAGCAGCGGACGATCCGGACGTACTCGCGATCAAGCAGACGCTTTACCGTGCAGGCGGAGATTCGCCCATCGTGAAGGCGTTGGTGCGGGCTGCCGAGAGCGGCAAACAGGTCACTGCGATCGTCGAACTGAAAGCTCGCTTCGACGAAGAATCGAACATCGTCTGGGCGCGGATGCTCGAGCACGCTGGAGCGCACGTCGTTTACGGTCTGTTGGGGTTGAAAACACACGCGAAGTGCTTGCTGATCGTACGCCGCGAGAAGGGAAAATTGCGCCGGTATGCTCACCTGTCGACTGGCAACTACAATCCGACGACAGCGCGCCTATACACGGACTACTCGCTCTTCACCGCCCGCGCCGACATCTGCGAGGACGTGTCCAGCCTGTTCAACCTGCTGACGGGTTACAGCGCGCCACCGAGATGGAACAAGCTCATCGTCGCGCCCCTTGGCCTGCACGAAGCGGTCATGGCGCTCATCGCACGGGAAGCCGATCACGCCAGGGCCGGGCGACCTGCCCGTATTGTCGCGAAGATGAACAGCTTAGTGGATGCCGACGTCATCGAGGCGCTCTATCGCGCGTCGCAAGCTGGTGTACCCATCACATTGCTGGTCCGCGGCATTTGCTGCCTACGACCCGGCGTTCCGCGCGTGAGCGAGACGATCGAGGTGCGAGCTCTCATCGACCGATTCCTCGAGCATGGAAGGGCTTTTCACTTTGCCAATGGGGGCAAAGATGAAGTGTACATCGGCAGCGCCGACTGGATGCCGCGTAACTTTCACCGCCGTGTGGAGGCGATGCTGGCCGTCGACGACGCGGTGATCAGAGCGCGGCTTATCGAAATCATGCAGCTCCAAATGGCCGACAACGTCAAGAGCTGGATCCTCAAACCCGACGGCAAGTACGAGCGGGTACAACCCAAGGC
>JALYHX010000807.1 GCA_030776305.1 Myxococcota bacterium | reverse complement strand
AGCCAGGTGAGCTCCGTCGAGTCGTCGGGCAGCCGCGGCACCAGAAGCGCGCGCAGATACGTCCCCTGCACCAGGTCGGCCACCTCGGACGCCGGCACACGTCCGCGTACGACGGCGAGGATCTTGTTGGCGACCGCCGGTGATTCGAGGCGTGCGGCTTGAGGGCTCAGGGGGCGGGGAGCGGGCATGGGTCATGGTCTCCACGGGGCAAACCGCAGCAGCAGTGGGATCGGTTACACGATCTTTTGGCGCGAACGGAAGAGGGAAGGGAATGGGAGACGCAAATATTCGGATGAATTGAGGAATTGGGCGGATGGGATTCGCTGCACGCCGGGCCGCATTCGCCGTGAGGGTCTTGTCATTCGCTCCGACAGCGCTGTCATTCGCTGTGAAGGGTCTCGCATTCAATGCCATGGGTCTCCCATTCGCTGTGATGGGCATCGCATTCGCGCATCGGGCGTTGTCATTCGCTGTGAGGCGTCTCGCATTCAATGCCAAGGGTCTTGCATTCGCTGCAATGGCCCTCGCATTGACTGACGGGTGGCTCGCAATCGCTGACGGGCGGCTGTCAGCGAATGACGGGGGCCTCGCTGCGATTGACAGCTGGCCGTCAGCGAATGACAGGGCCCTCGCTGCGACTGACTGCTCGCTGACAGCGAATGACAGGGCCCTCGCTGCGACTGACGGGGGCCTCACAGCTGCAGACAAGAGCCTTGCGGCTACGAGCGGTGCCGTTGACGGATGCCTGAGAGCCGTCGACGAAGGTCTCTCTCTTCATGAGGGGGGGTGATTCATCATCTAGACGAATTTCATGGGTGATCCTCTCAGGCGCTCTCGAGGGCTGCGAGATCGAGCTTCTGCATGCCCATCATGGCTTGCTGCGCGCGCGACGCCTTCTTCGGATCAGCATGATGAAGCAGAGCGAACAGCTGCCTCGGTACGATCTGCCACGAGACGCCGAAGCGATCCTTCAGCCAACCGCATCGGCTCGGCTCGCCTCCTCCGGCGAGCAGCGCGTTCCAGTACTGGTCGATCTCCTTCTGGTCTTCGCATTCGACCATGATCGAAAACGCCGCGGTCAGCTTGTAGTGCGGGCCGCCGTCGAAGGCGATGAAGCGCTGTCCGAACAGCTCGAACGAAGTGCCCGACACGCGGCAATTCACCCCGAAGACCGAAGCGTAGAACTTCACGGCCTCCTTGGCGTTCGCCTCGAACCACAAGAACGAAGAGATTTTATTGGCTTCCATGGGTGCTCCTCAGGTGAAGGCCTCACGTCGAGGCCGAGTTTCGCCCATGAGTCGTGGCCGAGACGCACTTCTCGACATGGCTCGGAAAAAAAATCGAAAGGTGCAGGTCGACCTCTCCAAATTCGCAACGTTCATTGAGCGGGAGCCCGCGCGAGGATTTGGCGCCCGGGGTGTCTCGGCTCCTTCGGCCATCGCAGCAATATCTCAGGCAACGAGCGTCGTACAGCGCGCCGGTACTCATGAGCCAGGCCGGGCAGGACGGGGTCTACCGGGTACTGCGGTGAAGCGAGGTTTTGCGTGCACTACGACGCTTCACCATCCGGGCTGGCGATGACGACGACGTATCCGTCCAGGTCATGAATCCACATCTCTCGGTGCCGAGGTGCCGGGTTGACGTGAGGCTTGCGGAGCACCTTTGCTTTCAAGTCGCGAGCACGTTTGACGACGGCATCGAAGTCGTTGACCTCGAACCAGACGAGAACGCCGTGCCCCGGCGGAGCCGCCTCCGCGTTGACCAGGTTCGGATGGTCCTCCTCGTCCCAAGCGTGAAGCTGAAGGATGAGCGAGCCGCTGGACAATAGGCGGTCGTAGAGGTCGGCGTGGTCGCTGGACATCGATTCGGAAGTGCGCTCGACACCGAGCAGTCGCGAGTACCAGCGACTGCTGGCTACCACGTCCCTCACGGCAATTAGCGGCTGCGCCCTGACACTCGCCTTCTTCGAGGCGGTGGATGTTCGAGCGGTCTTCTTCTTCGCAGCCATGATCGGTTCACGCCCCACGATGGCTACAAATCCCCGGCGTAAGCGGCGGCCCGGCAAGCGTACCACCGCGGAGTTGGCCGCAATGGACGGCGGCCGCGATTTTGTTTGTAACCGATTCCCCCCCTCGAGCGGTGTAGCCCCCGAACGTCGCAGCGATGCGGGGCAATGAGGCCTCGCCGCGCCGCTCCGTGCCTGAAACGAAACACGCATCTTCAAGGAGACAGGACCATGACAACGACAACCACCAACCCCAGCAAACCCAATGCGAAGGATCTCGACCTGAAGGCCATCTCGGGTATCGACAAGCACCTCGCGACCGTCAGTTCGCTGATGCTCCTCGGTGCGGCCTATACCCCGGTGACCCTGAAGGCCGTTTTCCAGGCCGACATCGACGCGACCAACGCGAGCGAAGCCGACCACACGCAGTGGCAACAGCAAGTGGCCACCCAGAAGACGACTCGCACCAACACGCGTGCCGTCAGAAAGGCGCTCAAAAGTTATCTCGTGGGCGTCTTCGGTCCAGCCGCGGTCGGAATTCTCGGAGACTTCGGCTTCGCTGCGCCGAAGTCTCCGGGGAAGAAGACGGTTGCGGCAAAAGCAATCGGGGTTGCCAAGGCGCAGGCAACCCGAACGGCACGTCACACGATGGGCAAGAATCAGAAGAAGGCGATTAAGGGCACGCCGCCAGCTCCTTCGCCCGGTGCGAGCGCCACTCCGGCGCAAACGCCGACTCCGACCGCAACGCCGCCCGCGAAGCCCGCGACGTAGTCCAGTACGTAAAAATCAGAGCGGACGGCGAGGCGGAGTAAGTCTGCCTCCCCGTCTGCTCGTTGGCGCACCCCAATCCAGCGCTCACCGTGCGATGACGATGTCCACGCGGCGATCGCTCGCCCAGCTCGCTTCGTCGATCCCGGCGGCGTCGAGCGCTCCGCGCGACGTCTGCTCGATGCGGCTGCCGTCGATACCCTTTTGCTGCAAGTAGCCAGCGGCACTGGCGGCGCGCCGCGCGCCGAGCTCCATGTTGTGTGACGCCGAGCCGCGCGGATCGGCGC
>JALYHX010000806.1 GCA_030776305.1 Myxococcota bacterium | reverse complement strand
CGCCTGGACTGGTGGGTGAGGCGACCGACGTCGATGCGCGCCGCGCGGAGCTCATCGCGAGCCCTCGACGCATCCAGGCCCAGCGCGTCCACTGCGAAGCCGAACCGCTGCCGTCCTTCGCGTCCTCGTGCGTCGACTTCTTCGAGCTTTTCTTCCTCCTGGACGCGCGATCCTGCTTCGGACAGTTCCGAAGCGAGCCTTTGCATTTCGGCGAGCGTGCGCGCGAGGCCCTCGGTGGCTCGAGCCTGCCTCGCAACGCCATCGTTCGCGCTGCCCTGGGGCGGCGAGTGCGGCGATACCTGCAGCATTTGCTCGAAAACCATCACACGCGCCGCCCAATCTCCCGTCGGCTGCACGCCGACCGCAGACAACGGTCGAAGGTGGGGGTGGGAGCTTGCCGGGTCTTTGTCTGGATCCGGTGGGATTCGCGCATTCAGCGAGCTCGCCATGGCGAGGAGATCCTGCGCGACGCGGTGCGCATCCACTGGACGGGCCCGCGGGTCTTTCTCGAGCAACTGCATCACGAGCGCGTCCAGGCTCACGGGAAGTTGTGGCTTGACGAAGCGTGGTGGTTGCGGGCGCTCGGTCATGTGCTTGACGAGATAGGTGGTCGGGTTGCTTGCTTCGAAAGGAAGCTTGCCTGTCACCGTTTCGTAAAAAATGACCCCCAGCGCATAGAGATCGACGCTCGGTCCGGCGTCTCCCATGCTTGCGCGTTCCGGCGCGATGTATTGCGGTGTCCCAAAAAGTTCTCCCGTGCCGGTCAGTCGCGGGTCGCTCCGAGATCGGGCGATGCCGAAGTCGAGGATCTTCACCAAATCTGTGCCGTCGATCCGTCGGCAGATGAATACGTTCTCGGGCTTGAGGTCGCGGTGCACGACGCCGAGGTCGTGTGCGCGTGCGATGCCGCGTGCAAGCTGGATCATGATGGGGATCGACCGGAGAAGCGCGAGAGAACCCTCCTCCAAGAGCTCGGCGAGCGTTCGACCGCTGAGCAGTTCCATGACCATGTACGGAACGCCGTCGCTGGTCTCGCCGTGATCGAAAATCTCGACGACGTTGGGGTGTGCGAGGATTTGCGTGCTCTTGGCCTCGCGCCGGAAGCGTTCGCGGACCGTTACATCCGCAGCGAGCGCGCGATTCATTACTTTGATGGCGCACGGACGGTCGAGGAGCTTGTTGCGTGCGCGGTATACTGTCGCCATACCCCCCTGACCAATGATCTCCTCAATGAAATAGCGTCCGCCAACGGTCGCCCCGATGAGCGCGTCGGAAATGACGATGAGCGCCGCGCCGTCGAGGAAGCAATAGGCCGCGTCCGGCGGGTACCGCAGATGGCACTGAGGGCAAGCCTTCATCGTTCCGCGCGCACGCGCGTGCAATAAAGAAGGAAAACCCGATTCATGGTCATTGTGCAAGGGCTCGCTTTGGCTGCTGCCGACCGCGTGGCGTAGTATGTGTGCGCCGCTGCTGCTTCCTGTGAGCAGCGGACGTTCAGCCTTTCGGCGAAGCAAAGTTCGGGGAGGCACGACTCTTGGATCGGTGGTTTCTGACGCGCCTGGCGGTCATGGTGGTGCCGCCCCTCCTGGCGCTCTGCGCGGGTCTGATGGCGTGCGCTCGTTGGTGGCCGCTCGCGCTATCCGAGGCCGGCGAGAGCGCCCTTCCTGGTCTACGTGTCGACGGGGCGATCATCGCCGCGGGCGAGCCGGTCCACGCCTGGGTCGCGGCCCGAACCCGCGCGCTACTCGATCGACGCGTGCGGCTTGTCAGCCATGATGATCGGGGGACGCACGTTCCGGTTGAATCGACGCTCGGCGCTTTGGGCGTTTGGGTCGATGTCGATGCGGTGACCGCACGCGCGCTGAGCCTTGGCCGCACCGGGGACATGCTCACGCGGGCACAACTTGCCGACGCCGCGCGACGCGGCGGGCTGGACGTACCGTTGCAGCCGCGTGTCGACCCCCGCATCGTCGTCGCGCTTCTTCTGCCAATCAAGGAGGACCTTGATGTTCCGCCCGTCTTGGCGCGGCTCGACTTCGAGCAGCATAGGGTGATCGCCGAACGTGATGGCCACGCCCTGGACATCGACGGAACCATTTCCGCAATCGCGCGCGCGGCGGTGGATTCGACGGCGGTGGAGATCGAACTCCCCTTTGCCGCGATCGCGCCTCACGTGACCAGCGCCGCGCTCGCGGCGATCGACGTGTCGCGCGTGGTGGCGTCATTCGCCACGTACTTCTCGCGACGAGGAAATCAAGCGCCGCGCGCCCAAAATATCGAGGCGGCTGCCTCGCACGTCGACGGGTTGGTGATCGAACCGGGAGAAATGGTGAGCTTCAACGACCTGGTCGGGGCTCGCAGCGGCGACAACGGTTTTCAGAAGGCATTCGAGATCTACAAGGGAGAAATGGTCGAGGGGACCGGCGGGGGCACGTGCCAAGTTGCCTCGACACTTCACGCCGTCGCATTCTTCGGCGGGCTCGATATCGTGCAACGGCTCCCACACTCACGACCGAGCGCGTACATTCCGGTGGGCCTCGATGCGACGGTCGTTTATCCGATCGTCGACCTCAAAGTGCGCAACCCGTACAACTTCCCTGTGGTCGTGCGCGCGAACGTGGGGCCCAACAAGATCACGATGCAGTTGCTTGGTGCCGACAAGCCCGCTCGCATTGCACTGATGCGAACCGTGCTCTCGACGACGCCGTTCGATCGCAAGATCGAGGAGGATCCAAGCATCGGCAAGCCGAAGCGCAAGCAGAAGGGTCTCGACGGGCTGAGGCTCCTCCGAAAACGGTTGATTGTCTCACGCAACGGAGCCAGCCGGGTGGAGACCTCACGAGACACGTACCCGCCGACGACTGAAATTTGGAAAGTGCCGCCCAGCTACGACGAAAACGAGCTTCCCCTGCTCGGCGAAGACCTCGCCAATCCCGACAATCCCGATCCGATGCCTCCGCTTCCTCGCACGATCGATCCCGAGCAGACGATTTGGGGAATTTGACCGTATCCCTTACGCGTGCGACCGTTTTTTTCGTGAAGGCGAAGCATCGTGCACGGCTCGCAGCTGCCGGGGCGTGTTCTGCGTTGGTCCTCGCCCTGTCTCCTGCGCATGCCGCAGATCCGTCCCGTACCGCGAAGCCTTCCAAGGCCAGCGCGTCCAAACCCGTGTCCAAAGGCGGTTCCAAAGCAGCCCGGCTCGGCGAAGGCGGCCTCCGGCGCGCGAGCGGGACCGGGCCCAGCGGCGAAGAAAGCTCCGTGGGTGTCGAAAGCCCGGAGCTACGTGCTTTGCGCGCCGCCGAACGAGAACTCTTCCCCCAGGCGCCGGCGGCGACGGGGACCGCGTGGCCCTCGGAGCTTCTCGCGTTGCCCCGCGATGGCGAGCCTGAAGTGCGCGCATCAGGCGTGCCGGCAGGCATCGTCACGCAGCCTCTGCGCGCCGAGGGTGCGAACGACGTATCCTGGCTCGCGCAGCTCGAGATGCCGGATTTGCCCGTGCGCTGGGACGAGCGCGTCGTGCGATACCTTCAATTTTTCCGCGACGATCCTCGCGGCCACGCTACTTTCGCGAACTTGTTCCGGCGGTCGGGCCGCTTTCGCGACATGATGCGCCGCGTTCTTCGGCGCAAATCGCTTCCCGAGGATCTTGTGTGGCTCTCCATGATCGAGAGCGGCTTCGACCCCGTGGCCCATTCGTCCTCGGGAGCGGCCGGACTCTGGCAGTTCATGCCCGAGACGGGGAGACTCTATGGTCTGACGACCGACCGGTGGATCGACCTGCGCTATAGCGCCGAGCTCGCCACCGTCGCCGCCAGCGACTTGCTCGGGGACTTGCACCGGCGCTTTGGAAGCTGGGAGCTCGCGCTCGCGGCGTACAACATGGGCAACGCGGGCCTGTCATCCGTCGTCCGGCGCTACAACACGAACGACTTCTGGTCGCTTGCGCGGACCGAGGGGGCGATCCCTTGGGAGACGGCGCTGTACGTGCCGAAGATTCTTGCGGCCTCCGTTGTCGCCCACAACTTGTCGGCATTCGGTTTCGGCGACCTCGTCGCTGATGTTCCCGTCGAGACCGACCATGTGGACGTTCCTCCAGGCACGTCCCTGTCGCTGGTCGCACAGGCGGCGGGCTGCGATCCGAAGGAGATCGAGGCTCTCAACCCGGAGTTCCGCGCTGCGCGTACGCCTCCCGCCAGCGACGTGGACACGCACTATCAGGTCAACGTACCTCAGGGCAAGGGCGCCACCCTCACGCAAGCGCTGGCAAGGCTCCGCAAGGACCAAGCCCCGTTCGACCGATACGTCACGCGCTTTGGCGAGAGTCTCGAGCAAGTCGCGGCGACCCACAAAACGACGACGCAGAGGCTGGTCGAACTGAACGCGATGGCGCCCGGCGAGGCTGTACGCGGCGGTACCGTGCTGCTCGTTCCGCGTGTCGACGCGCCACCATCGGGGACGACGGATCGGACGACGTCTGCAGGGCCGCGACCGAGCGTCGTCGTCCCATCGGATGAGTTCGTTTATCCCGACCGCCGGCGAGTCTTCTATCGCGTCCTTGCCGGCGACACACTTCGAGAGATTGCAAGTGCGATGAACGTTTCCATGGACGAACTGTGTCGTTGGAACGATCTCGACCCGGGGGCTCGGCTTCAGGACGGGATGACGCTGCAGGGGTTCGTCGCGCCGGGCGCGGATCTATCCGGGATCGTCGTCGCGCCCGAGGCGGACGTGAACGTGGTCGCGGTTGGGACTGACGAGTTTTTTGCGTTGCTCGAGCAGCAGGGCAAAGGTTTCAAGCGGGTGACCGTCGCGGCGAAAGCCGGCGATACCCTCGAGTCCATAGGCAAGCGGTTCGATGTCTCTGGGCGGACGATGGAGCGAATCAACCGGCGCGGACGCTCTGCGCTGCTCAAGCCAGGGGAGATGATCGTCGTGTACGCGCCGAGCTATGTGACGGCGCCGAGCATGAGGATCGCGACTGCC
>JALYHX010000805.1 GCA_030776305.1 Myxococcota bacterium | reverse complement strand
CGAGAGCTCGCAAGGCCGCCGCAGGGGCAACCCATCGCGGAGCGCGCCACCCCGCACGGCCTCGAGAAGGCACGCTCCCCGGCGGAAGTCTCGCGGGCCGCTAGCGGCGCCCTCGCGCCAAATTCAGAGAAGATCGCTCTCGGACAGCGTCGCTACGACTGGACGCCGCAGGTCGGCGGCGACGTCGCAAAGGCTCTTGTCCAGACCCCTCGCAGCCGCGGCCCGGAGCGCGGCCGATGAATACCGCCGTCCAGCTCCGCCCGATCGCGACGCGCGACTCGCCCCGATCTGATCTCGTTTACGGAACGCCGTGTGAAATCGTTCCCGGAACCCTCGGCCCCGTCGCGCTCTTTGCGTCGGGCGAGCTCGTGGCGTATCTGCTTCGAAGTTGCCGCCGAGGGCGGCTATTCGTCTTCCGAACCCTCGTCGTCGACGACCGACTCGCCGCGGCCCTGCCAGGCGTGAGGCCTCGTGTGCAGCTGCTTCTCGACACCGACTCGGCGGGGCGCTCTCGCCTCCTCCGACGCCTGTTCACGTATCTCGTCAAGACGAGCCGCGATCCCGCGCGGCTACCGGACGGCTTTTTTGTGCGTGTCGGCGTCGCTCTCGCCGGGCGATTGCCCGCGCACAAGATCTTGCTCTCGCTGCTCTCTTCTCCGCCCACACCGGGTCGCGCATGACGGAACGACGAGACGGCGCTCTACTCAAGCTTGCCGGCACGGCGGCCGTTGTCGCCCCGGCGAAGCACCTCACGGGCACGACGACCGATGAACTGGCCGAAGCCGTAGCGCAGCGTGTCGTTGCGCGACTCGCGGCGCTGCCCATACGCCTCGCCTCCGTCAATGTAGAGGCTGCTGCCCAGCCCTCGGCCCTCCTCGCCGCTCCTGAGGCGGCACGCATCCTCGGCATCACAGTGGCCGCCCTGCGCAAGAGGGTACAGCGAGGCGACCTACCGCGCGGCTGCGTCGTGTATCACGGACGGCGTTACCAGTTCCGCAGGGATCGGCTTGTCGGCTAGCTGGCGCGCAGCTTGTCCAGCCTCTCGATAGCGTTCTCTTTGGCGTCTCTGGCCAGGTGCATGTAGCGCATCGTAGTGGACAGATCGGCGTGGCGCCCCAACTCCTGGATCGTCCTGGCTGGCACGCCAGCCAGGGCCAGGTGCGAGCAGTACGTGTGCCTCAGGACGTGAAGCGCGCCAGTCTCGGGCAGGCCAACCGCACGTTCGATTTTCTTCATGATCCAGCTCACGGCGCGCCAGGTCATGGCCTTGCCCTCGGATTGCAACACGTGATCGCCGTTCTTGATCCGTTCGAGCTTCCTCATCGCAGCCACGAGGCGCCTGCTCATCGGAATCGGCTTTTCCAATCCGCCCTTCGTCGCATCCTCAAAGGTTTGGTCCACCGTGCGCTGGTACAGGCTCGCGCGGATTGTGACCCTGCGAGTGCGGTAGCTCACGTCGCGCCAGTTAAGGGCCATCATCTCACCCACACGCAGGCCCGCTTCGCCGCCCAGCAGGACGATCGCGAGAGCGCGTGGGTCGCGCATCTTCGTGGCAGCCTCCACGATCTGCTCGTAAGTCTCGACCTCATAGAACCTTGGCACCTTCTGCGCATCCACTTTGGCCAACTTGATCCTGCACGGCATGGCGGCTAGGCCACTCTCGTCGGCGCAGTCGATGGCGTACTTGAGCATGGTGAGCATGACCATTTTGCGGTTGTTAATCGTCTTGCGGCTCCTCGTGGGCTTGATCGCCCGATCGCGTTTGATCTCGGTGTAGCCGCCGGTCCGCCACGTCGCTTCGAGTGCGTCCATGACGCTTTGTCTGATCTGGTCGAGCCGGAGATGACCCACACGCTGCACGATATGTGTCCGGAGTATGCCCATGGCTGAATCGATCGCGCTTTGCTTCTTGCCCTGGTAGTGCCGCTCCATCAGTGGTGCCCACTCGGCCACCGTCATGACCTTCTTGGGCTCGCCGTCATTCTCGGCTTCGAACTTGATTGGCTCGGGAGCGCGCAGTTCCCCGAGGAGAACGGCTTGGCGTCGCTCGCCCCATTGCCTGGCCATCGTCTGCGGCCCCTCCACGATCTTTCGGTCGCGCACCTTGCCGCCATCAGCACGCCTCGTGCGCACGTCCACCATCCATCGTTTCTGTCCCGACCCACTTGCCTTCCAAGGTGTGATGCGCACGGTCATTTGCGCTGCCTCCGCGTCGCCCAGGTTAGCACGCGTCGGGGCAATGGCGGGGCAATGGGGAACGGGTGCCTACCAAATTGGCTGAAAACAAGGGGATTAATGCAACTAGGTCAGGGG
>JALYHX010000804.1 GCA_030776305.1 Myxococcota bacterium | reverse complement strand
GGCTTCGGGAGGGGGGGCATCGGAACGGCCGGATGAGCCGGTCGGGATGAGGCTGTGGGCAGGAACGGCGACATTGGAGCCGGAGGTCCGTCGGCGCCTATCTCCATTTGGGCTCCCCGAAAGGACGCCTCTTCGAGAAGAAGGGACCCGCTCAGCTCCTCCATGTCGAGGTCGAGCGGTGGCTCCGCGGGCAATTGCGGCACGCCGAATACGGTCTTCACGGTGAGCGGTGCGACCGCAACGCGTTCACTCTTTCCGTCCTTCTTGTGCGCAGTCACGCTTCTCGATGAATCATACCCTTGCTGCGACAAGAGATCGCCCTCTCGCGTGGTTCGAGAAATCGCTGGTCACGTATCATCCGCCGCCACACCCGCGACGACGGCATGCCCCACCCATCGCGCTCCGCCGCCCATAAGTGCGCGCGTACACGCGTCGATCGTCGCCCCGGTCGTCCGAACATCATCGATGAGGAGTACCGCCTTCCGAGACACCCGCGCGGGCTGCCGCACCCGAAAAGCATCGGAAACGTTCGCACTCCGCTGGGCGCGGTCCAAAGCAGCTTGCTGGCGTGTATCTCGAACGCGAGCCAGCGCAAGCGGCAGCAGGGGTAGGTCCAGTCCGCGCGCAACGCGGTGCGCGATCAACGCCGACTGATTGAAACCGCGCTCTGCCAGACGAGTGGGGTGGAGGGGCACCGGTACGACGATCGCCCCCTGAAGCGTTCCCGCATGCGGCCGCAGTGCGCGCCAGAGCAGGTCACCCAGAGGACGCGCAAGGTCGGGGCGGCGGCCATACTTGAGGCGTGTGATCGCGCGCGCGATTGCGCCACCGTAGTCGAACGCTGCAACCGCGCGTGGATGGCTCTCTCTCGGCTGACTCACCGTCGATACGCACTCGGCGCACAGAGCCGCAAGACGGGAAACACGCGAATCGCAAGCGATGCAACGGGCTGGCGCCACAATCGATGCGAGCAGGTCGACAGCGAATGACACCATAGAAGAGACGGTCCGCATGTCCCTTCATCGGCCGCCCTTGGTCCGCGGTTGCTAGGAGTTGCGGCTCTTCCCCGAAAGGTGCCAGAGCGAGCGCTCTCTCAGTCCATTGCACCCCACTCCTCCGCGGTGACCGCATAAAGCACGTGCTGCTCCCAACGGCCCGCGATGCACAGGTACCGCTCGGCGACGCCTTCACGGCGGTAGCCTGCCTTCTCGAGCACGCGGAGGCTACCGTCGTTGTGCGGCATCACGGCCGCCTGGATCCGGTGCAGACCGGCAGACCCGAAGGCAAAGGTCGTCGTGGCGCGCACGGCTTCGGTCATGAGCCCGCGTCCCTGATGGTCACGGTCTATCCAATACCCGAGGTAAGCGTTCTGGAAGGCACCCCGCAAGACTCCACCGAGGGCGATGCGCCCGATGACATGCTTGTCGTTCTCGCGCGGCGCCACGACGAGTACGAACGTATGTCCGCGCTTCCACTCTCGGCGGTGTTGCAGCACAGCACGCGATACCGACGCCAGTGACGCGGGATCTTCGCCCGGAGCGTGTGCGACACTCCAGGGCTGGAGATGTGTCGCATTGATGCGCAATGCGCGGCGCATCTCGGAGACGTCGTTCGTGCGTAGCGGACGAAGAACCAGCCGCTCGGTCACGATGCGGGTCGACAGCGACGGCACCGTTTGGGGAGCAACCCGCGCGCTCATCGGCGAAAGCTGGCTCATAGCAGTTGCACCGGATCGACGTCGATTGATGCGCGGACCCCTCGTCCAAGGGAGGCACGTGCGCGATCCACGGCCATGAGGACCTCGCGCAAAGGACCCCGCTCCGCCGCGCGGAGCATCACTCGGAACCGCCATCGATCGCGGATACGGGCGATCGGCGCGGGCGCTGGGCCCTGCACGAGCACCCGACCCGCCCGTGTCCCCTCCGCGGAGAGGGCGACGTTTGCGAGATGCAAGCACGCCGCTCGCGCCTCGCCCTCGTTGACCGCTTCGACGCGTACGAGTGCTGCACGCGTGATCGGGGGATAGCCGAGCTCGCGGCGATCGCCCAGCTCCCGCTCGAGGAACGAGTCGACGTCATGACCAGCCGCAAGCGCAATCGCAGGCTGTTCAGGATCCCACGTCTGCACGATGACTCTCCCTGCGATGTCTCCTCGACCGGCTCGCCCCGCGACCTGTACGAGCAACTGAAACGTCCGCTCGCTTGCTCGAAAGTCGGGGATGCTCAATGCGGCGTCGGCATTGATGACGCCGACGAGCGTCACGTTCGGTAGGTCGTGCCCCTTTGCCACCATTTGAGTGCCGACGAGAATGTCGACCTCTCCCTTTCGCACCTTCGCGAGAACGCTTTCGCCCCTCTTGCCCCCGGCGACATCGCGATCGAGGCGCGCCACTCGCGCAAGAGGAAAGGCGGACGCCAGGGTCTCCTCGAGTTTCTCGGTACCGAGGCCCTCGAGAACGAGTGCTTCGGCGCGGCACATTTGACAGCGCGATGCGAGCGGGGCCTGAAAATCGCAGTAATGGCACCGCACCAAGTTCCCCCCGCGTTTGTGGAACGTCAGCGCAACCGAGCACGTCGTGCAGGTGGCGACATGACCGCACGCCTCGCAACGGATGCTCGGAGCAAAACCCCGTCGATTGAGAAACAAGATGACCTGTTGTTTCGCGCCCAGCGCCTGTTCGATCGCGCGGTAGAGAGGAATGCTGATGCGCTTGTCACCGGTCGGTCCGGGACCGATCCGGCGAAGATCCACGAGCTCCACTCGCGGCAGGGGCTGCGCGCGCGCACGATTGGGAAGACGAAGCCGCGTCGCTCGCCCGCTACGCACGAGCTGTTCGCTCTCCAACGAGGGCGTCGCGCTACCTAGCACGCACACGCCGCCGATCCGGTGCGCCCGCCAGATCGCCATGTCGCGCGCATGATAGCGAACACCTTCCTCCTGCTTGAAGCTCGGATCATGCTCTTCGTCTACGACGACGACTCCGAGCGCGCGCACCGGCGCGAAGAGTGCACTGCGCGCTCCGATGGCGACGTCGATCTCGCCGCTGCGTAGCCTCCACCACATGCCGTGCCGTTCGCGCGGGGTCAGCCCAGAGTGAAGAATGGCAACCTCGTCGCCGAAGCGCGCGCGGAAGCGCGCAACCAGCTGCGGCGTGAGCGCGATCTCGGGGACGAGCACAATCGCACCCCTTCCGCTCGCGCGCGCGGCAGCGATCGTCTTCAAGTACACTTCCGTTTTTCCACTGCCCGTCACACCTTGCAGCAGAAACGTCGCGGCACGACCGTCCCGCACCTCGGCCGCGATGGTGTCCGTTGCCTGCAGCTGCGCCTTCGTCGGCTCAAGCGGCTCATCGCGAGCGACGGATTCCGCGAAGAATGGATCGCTCGGAGCGGGCCTTCGATCCACGGAGACCAAACCCAACTGAAGAAGCTTCTTGATGACGACGCGGGCTCCGCCCCATCGTTGCTCGATCTTCGCGATCGGCGCCGCTCCGACGGCGTGCACATGCGCCAAGATCGCAGCGGCTTGCCCCCGCAGAGTGCCGAAATGGCTGGTGGGGCAGTTTGCATTGGAGTCGTTGTCCTGGGTCAGCCGGGCCGCCACCCATTGCACTTGGCGCGTGGCGACTCCGCCGGCGTCACCAAAAAGTCCCGGGTCGCTCAGCGCGCGAGCTGTGTCGCGTTCCATCGGCGGCAGCGCGAGTCGCACGACCTCGCCAATTGGCGCGAAATAGTACGACGCAAGATCGAGCAAAAATGCCAGAAGATCCTTGGGAATCGCAGGCTCTTCGTCGATAACTCTCACGACGGCTTTCGCTCGCGGCGGAGGTTCGCCGTTGCGTAGCGCGAGGATAACCCCAAGGAGTCGACGCCCGCCGAAGGGGCACAGCACGCGAGAGCCGGCCGCAGAGCTCGTGCGTAGCGCCTCCGGGACCGTGTACGTGAACAGGCGCGTCAGCGGGACGGGAAGTGCAACGTCAGCGAGGAGCACGCGATACGTACTAGCAGTTCATCGTGTTGCGTTTGCCAGCAGGGCCGCCGCGATCGTTAGGATCGCCACGGCTACGACAGCGATTGCTGCCAGGCCACGCTTTTCTCTTTTCACCGAGGGCAGGTCAGCATCGGCCGACGGCGGACCGAGGTCCAATCCAGCGAAGACGTCATCGCTGGATGGCGGGATCTCCGCCGGCCTGATGCGTTTGATGACGACCGGCGCTCCCTTTTCGAGGGCCGCGACCGCGCGCTCGCGCGAACGCCGGCGGGCGATGATCTCAGCACCGAACGTCCTTGCCATCCAATCGCCGAGTTGCGGGGTGCTGGTGATCAGCCTCGCATGCACGACATAGTCATCGAGATCGTGCAACATCGCCGCAGCCGATCGATAGCGCGCGTCGCGATCGGGTGCGAGCGCCTTGGCGACGATGGCGCGCAAAGCCGGTTCCTCGGCAACGCGCAGCGTGGGTAGCTCGGGCACCTCCGCACGTCGCGCTTGTTCCAACGGACCGCCAACCCCGCCGCCGGGTTTGTACATTCGCCTCCCCGCGACCAATTCCCAGAAAATGATTCCGGCGGCGAACACGTCGGCCCGCGCGTCGACCGTCTCGCCCCGCGCGTGCTCGGGGCTCATGTAGCCGGCCTTGCCCCGCAGAGCTTCGTCGATCTCATGTGCGGCGGATCCGAAAGCGATCATGTCATTCGCATGCGCGATGCCGAAGTCGCACACCTTCACGCCGCCGTCGAACGAGAGGAGAAGATTCGAGGGTGAGACGTCACGGTGAACGACCCCGAGCGCGCTTCCGTCGTCGTTCTTGCGCCGGTGGGCATAGTCGAGCCCGCGAAGGGCTTCCCCCACAACGTGAACGGCCAGTTCGAACGGAAGCGGCACTTTCGCTCGCGAGCAGCGGCCAAGCAAGTCGTTGAGATCGAAGCCCTCGACGTACTCCATGGCGATGAACAGCCGCTCATCCTCGCGGCCCAAGTCAAGCACCCCCACCACGTTGGCGTGGCTGAGCCGAGCGGCGAGTTTTGCTTCGTGGATGAGCATTTCACTGAATTTCGAATCCCCGGCGAGTCCCGGCAGGATTTGTTTGATCACGCAAAGACGTGATCCGCCCAGCTGCATCTTCTGCCGCGCGAGGTAGATTTCGGCCATCCCTCCGCGGCCGATGAAGTCGAAAAGTACATATCGCCCAAAGCTACGCGGCAACATTACGGAGCGGATGGCGGCGGGCGGGGACGGCACGGAACCAACATCTCCCCGACGCCGTGCGTGGGGTCAAGCAACGATCGACGTCTCGCCTACGCTACAGCAATCCGTGCGCCAAGAGCGTGCCTCCAGGTGAAACCGCACGAGCATTGATTCGAATGAGCGCGGCGGGGCGCTTTCTTGCGCATCGAATTCATCGGCCCCGTCGCCGAAGCAAACGGTGGCTATCCCGCCATTGGGTCCGCATAATGGGGAGGATGTCCTCGTCTCCCGAAGGGGAC
>JALYHX010000803.1 GCA_030776305.1 Myxococcota bacterium | reverse complement strand
AATGATGATGGCCCACAGGCCGGCATACGCTTCGCGGCGAATCGGGAACCTCGCGACGACGGCGGCGGACGACAGGCCGCTCTCGATCTCCGAGACGGCTCGATCGATTCGTTCGGGCGTTCCGAGTGCGACGACCGCCGTGACCCCCTCGCCGCATGCCCAGAGCGGATGCTCGAAAACGTCTGGCCACAGCCGTAAGTCTTTCGACCACGTCCTAACGTACTCGACGAAGGGAGCCCCCGTAAGGTCGTAGCCGATGGCGTCTTGAGCAAAGACGAAGGTCGTCAAGCGGGCGCGCCCGAGCGCCTCGCGCAGTAGACCCGCCTCGCTGCCCCGGACGCCAAGATGCATCAGCGTCACGTGCAAACGGGCGTCGACGAGATGGCTGCCGTCGACGCAGCCCACGGGCCAACGCAGTCCGAGCAGCTCGGCCATTGGACGCGTGCCCGAATAGAGCCGACCAGTGATGATGCTCACACGGACGCCGGCCGCAATCACTGCGCGTAGGGCGCGCAGGTCACGCGCGTGGGGCTGACCTCGAACGTCGAGGAGCGTGCCGTCGAGATCGACCGCCAGAAGCTTGGGTGTCAAGCGGCCACGGGGTAAACCGAAACCTTGCGTTGGGTCCGTGAACGCCATTCGTATTTGACGACGCCGTCCACGAGCGCGAAGAGCGTGTAATCTTTGCCGACGCCGACGTTGCGCCCCGCGTGAATCGAGGTGCCGACCTGTCGAACGATCACGCACCCGGCGGTCACCCGCTCACCACCGTAGACCTTGACCCCGCGCTTTTGAGAATTGGAGTCGCGGCCGTTGCGTGTGCTACCTGCACCTTTCTTGTGAGCCATGGCATTCCTTCCGTTGACCGTACCTCGCTGAGCGTGCGGCTTCGCCTACGCGGCTCAGGCGACGATGTTCGTGATCTCGAGAGCAGTGAACGGCTGACGATGGCCCCGCTTGCGCCGGTAGTTCTTCCGACGGCGAAACTTGAAGACGATGATCTTCTGACCGAGACCTTGGCCTAGGATCTTCGCCTCAACTTTGGCTCCGCCGACCATGGGCCTACCGAGCTTGAGGGCATCCCCACTGACCAGCAGAACCTCACTGAACGTGACCGCGTCACCCACAGTTCCGGCCAGCTTTTCCACCCGGAGCTTGTCCCCCGGCTCGACCCGGTATTGCTTGCCGCCCGTAATGAACACCGCGTACATGAGTCCCTCTTCGATAGCCGCCCCCGGAAAGGAAAGCGGCGGGGTTATGGGGCGGCGGAGTATACGGGCGGCTGGCGGTTTGTAAAGTCATGGCAAATTACCTGGCCCTCGTTCTTCACGCGCATCTCCCGTTCGTGCGGCATCCCGAGCACGCACGCCACCTCGAGGAGCGCTGGTTCTACGAGGCACTCGTCGAATGTTATCTCCCGCTGCTGGAGGCCTTCGACCGTCTGGCAGAGGACAACGTGCCGTTTGCACTGACGATGAGCGTAACGCCACCGCTCGCGGCGATGTTGCGCGACGACCTCCTACGCCAGCGATTTCACGAGCACCTCGCGCGCATCGAAGCGCTCGCGCATCGTGAGATGACACGCCTTTGGGGCGACGAACGTTTCGCGCCGGTGGCAACATTTTATCGCGATCATTTCGCGCGTATGCGCGCGGTCTGGGACCGACACCATGGCGACGTTCTCGCAGGCCTTGTGCGTCACTGGGACGAGGGCCGACTCGAGCTTCTAACTTGCTCCGCGACGCACTGCTATCTGCCGGGAATGCTCGCGGCGCGCGAGGGGATTCGCCCCCAGCTCGAGCTCGGTGTTCGCGGCTTCGAGCGAATCGTCGGGCGAACGCCGAGCGGCGCGTGGCTTCCGGAGTGCGCGTATCATCCGAGGTTCGATGAGGAAATCGCGCGCGCTGGCATCCACTTTACCATAGTCGATACGCACGCAATCCTGCACGCTCGGCCCCGCCCACCCTTCGGCGTGCACGCGCCGATCTGCAGCCCGAGCGGCGTTGCATTCTTCGGCCGCGACGTCGAGTCGAGCAAACAAGTCTGGTCGCGGGATGATGGTTATCCGGGGGACGTCTACTACCGGGACTTTTACCGGGACATCGGTTTCGACTTGCCCGAGGGCGAGCTGATGGGCGAAATTGCGGGCGACGGCTCGCGTTTGATGACCGGGCTCAAGTACTTCCGAATCACGGGCAAGGACGTCGAGAAGCAGCCTTACCAACCGGGCATAGCAGCGGAAAAGGCGCGGGAGCATGCGCGAGACTTCGTTCACAACCGCGCAAAGCAAGCCATGGCAAGGGCGAGCGCGATGCCGGTGCCGTCGGTCATCGTAGCGCCTTACGATGCGGAGCTTTACGGGCACTGGTGGTT
>JALYHX010000802.1 GCA_030776305.1 Myxococcota bacterium | reverse complement strand
GGCTCGGCCGCATAAGACCGCTTCGTCGGCGCATCAGAGCGAGGCGACCTTTCGCCGACGGCGGATGACCCGGGCTCCGAAGTCGCACAAAAGAAAACGGCACCACATAGGGGCCCGGGGGGGAGAGCCGGCCTACGCGGTGCCTGAAGCTGCCAGGTGCTACACGCATGCCACATCTCCACTCATAGTAAGATCATGTACTTGTAATTGTCGATCGGTACTCACATACTTCAAGATCGAAATCAGTGGAAACCGAAACGTTGCAAGTATGAAAATACGAGCCACCCTTCCACAGCTTGTCCAGAGACGGCCGACCCGCAGAAGCTTGTGGGTAGGGAGCTGACTCAGGCGCGCAGGCTTTTGACGCCCGCCTGGTGGACTTTCCCTGGCAAAGAACGGCCGGCCACGCTCTCGGCAACGCGGCCCGCCTCCACCAGGCGCTCCAAATCGATGCCTGTCTCGATCCCCATTCCGTGCAGCATGTAGACAAGGTCCTCAGTGGCCAAGTTGCCCGCTGCACCTGGCGCATAGGGGCAGCCCCCCATACCACCGACGCTCGCATCGAAGTCTCGGATCCCCAGCTCGAGTCCGACGAGCACGTTCGCCAGCGCGGTTCCGCGCGTATCGTGCATGTGGAGCGCGATCTTGTCGGACGGGATATCCGCTCCTTTGGCCAGGCGCAAAATGCGCTCGGTCTGAAGGGGCGTCCCCACGCCGATCGTGTCACCGAGCGATACTTGGTAGCAGCCCATCTCAATGAGTTTCTTCGCGATGTTCACCACCCGCTTGGGATCGACGCTTCCTTCGAATGGACAACCCCACGCCGTGGACACGTACCCGCGGACGCGCATGCCTCCGGCGAGGGCGGGCGAGATCGTCTCATCGAACGCGGCCAGAGTATCGGCGATCGTCTTGTTGACGTTCTTCTTGTTGTGCGTCTCGCTCGCCGAGATGAAGACGGCGATCTCACGCATTCCCGCTTTCCGCGCGCGCTCGAGCCCGACGGGGTTCGGGCACAACGCGCTGAACGTAACGCCTGGCGCGGGCGGTATGTGCGCCGCAAGCTCGTCCGCATCGGCAAGTTGTGGAATCCACTCTGGGGATACGAAACTCGTGATCTCGATGCGGCGGAGGCCGGCAAGGACGAGGGCGTGGATGAGGCGGAGTTTCGCGCGAAGCGGCACGGTCGCACGCTCGTTCTGCAACCCATCGCGGGGCGACACCTCATAGACCGAGACTTGCGGAGCGACCTGGTCGAATAGATTCATCGCGGTGCTTTCTGCGCGAGCGAGCGCGGCTCACCCAGCTTTGCAAACATCCTTCGCTCCCGCTCCGGGCGCAAGTCCGCTATACAAAGGATACATGGAGGACGCTCCAGTGCGCGGAGCCCCGTCGAACGTGCGGGGGTGGTTGTCCGAGGTGTACCTGCCCGCCCTCGTCGCGGCGCAGTCGAAGCAACTCATGCGCCGTCTGGGCGAACGGGCGACGGTCGACGACCCCATCCTCGGCCGAAGCACTGGGACGCCGGACCTCCCGCGCTTCCTCGAACGGGCGGCCGACTGGCTCAGGAGGCGAGAAGCTTCGTTTGAAAACCTCGCCTTCACGACAGGTTCGGATCGCGACGTCACCGAGGGCACGCTGTCGCTCGTCGCGGACGGCAAACGTATTGCCGTCCCGGTCGCTGTCGTCGCGGAGCGCCGTCCCGCGCGTGAAGTGGAAATTCGCCTCTACTACTCGACGAGGTCGCTCGACGGCACGCGCGCCGTGCGAACGTTGCTCGTCCCCCGAGACGACGATTTGGCCGTGCCCCCTCCCGTCGCGGCTCATCTCAACGCGCTCCTGCGCGGCGACGTGGATGGCATCGTCGCGAGCTTCGGCGATGGCGCGACGGTGCGCGATGCCGACGGCGTCACGCACCGTAAGGAGGGGTCCGGCGGTCCGCTCCGCGCGTTCTACGAGCGCTTGCTCGCCTCGCGCGCGTCGGGACAGGCCGGCGTCGAGGTCCTCAAAGGCGCGCGCGCCGACGACGGAAGCACGTGCGCGCTCGAATACACCGTCGCACGCGCGCCCGGTAGGGACCTCGCAGAGTCGGGACTCGCCGTATACGAGCGCGGGGACAACGGGCTTCTGTCCGCGCTGCGCCTCTACCACGACGATTCATGGCTCTAGACAAGACGTTGGGGGTGGTCACCGTACGGGAGTCCAAGCATTCGTCACGTCGTAACGGCAGCGCAGCTATTGACCACGTCTGACCACGACCCGCGCGTTCTTGCCACCTGCTCAGGTCCCTCCGCGGGGCGCTGAGGACGTTACAGAACCGAAGTTCGAGCCGCTTCTTGACCGACGAGAAGGGCTAGCTTCGCCTACTCGCCGACGGAGATGTGACGAATGCTTAGACGCGAAGTAACGGGACGGATGCGGACACGCATTGCATGGGTGGTCGTGGCTCTCTGCTTGACGGAGACACGAGTCAATCCAAAAAGCGTGCGGACGGAATCGACGGAAGGCCCACTCATGCTGACTCGCGCAAGCGTTCGCTGCATGCGTGCCTGTATGAAGCGGATTGCCGCATCCGTTTGCTGGATGCGCGCACGAATCCACTGGATGCGTGCATCCGTCAGCGGGATGGGCACACGCGTCAACTGGATAGGTGCGCCCATCAGCTGGATGCGCACGCGAATTGGCGGGACGGCCACACGAGTCAAAGGGTTGGGGCACGCATCAGGGGCATGGGGCGCACGCGTCAGCGGAATGGGCAAACCCATCGGCGGGACGGTCGCACCCGTCAGCGGGACGGTCGCACCCATCGGCTGGACGGTCGCACCCATCCGCGGAATGGGCACACCCGTCAGCGGGACGGTCGCACCCGTCAGCGGGATGGGCACGCCCATCAGCGGGACGGTCGCACTCGTTAGCGGAATGGGCACACCCATCAGCGGGATACGGGCGCGCGTAAGCGGGGCGGTCGCACCCATCAGCTTGACAGACACACGAATCAAGCGGACGGCCGCGCGATTCCGCTTGAAAGCCGCACCGCATCAACGACCTGCGTGCGCCCGTCCACCAGACGCGCATCCGCGAACGTCTGACTCGCGTCCGCGTCCGCGAGACGCGCATGCACGAACGATTGACACGGGCCCCCGACGCACGCCAGTCCCGGTCGAAGCTGCACGCGTCGCGCTGACAGAAGCGCGAGTCCCGCCCGAAGGTGCGCGAATCCAAGCGATCCATCCACCAGACACGAAGTGTCCTTGCAACTGCGGAATCCGTCGCCCGCGAGATCTCGCCCATTCCGATACAAGACGGCGAACCGCTGTGCCCAGTTCCGCTGAGCATCGAGAGCGGATGGGGGGAAATCAAAAACACGCGAACTGACCTTGTCTACCCAGCCCGAACGTCTGCCGTCGCCGCCTTCGCTGGCGCCGCCGCGTCGCCCATCCACGTTACACGCGGGGAGCGAGCCCCGCTTGCCCCTCAGACCGAGGCGTCGAGAGCCTCACGGTCTTTCTTTCTCTCGTGGAGGCGCAGCTTGGAAAGATCCTGACGATTGGCAGCGATGGCCCAAAGCGCGGTCCGGTGGCGGCCATGGACGACGGCGCGGGTTGCCACTTTGTGCCACGCTGTGCAGCGGGTGTCGCCGTGACCCGCCCGAACGCTTCGCAAGCGTGCGTAGTTCGGCGGTCGAGCGGACGGCACGGCCGCTGCTCTGCGAGGAGGCAGAGGTTAATACATGCTCCGCAGCTTTTTGTCCGTCTTGCTTGCCGCACTCGCGTTCGGTTGCACTGGGGGCGGCGCCGGCGGCGCGCAACCGTCGTCATCGGCAGCGGGCATCCCGCCCGGAGAGCACCCGCCCGACGGAATTCGCGTCTCGCTGACCGTACCCGCATCGACGACCGGCGAGAGCGCCGCAGTTCAGAAGGCCCTCTCGGAGGTCTCGGCGCTCGACCCGGCTGGGTTTCAGGCGCGGTATGCCGTCGCCCACGTGGCTTCCCTCGGCTACGCCCCGATGTCGGCGGTTGGTCTCGACAAGATCGCCGCATCGTCGGTGGCTCTGTCGCCCGCGGAGCTCGATGTCCTCGCGAAAAACGGCTTCGTGATTTCAGAGGGCCATCGTTTCCCGACGTTCACTTACGGGTATCAGACAATCTACTCCGATCACCTGCCGCTCTACGTTTCCGCGGACTCGATCCTCGACGCCGTCCATCGGTCGTACGACTCCATTCTCGAGCAACTCGAGAGCAACGTGCTCATCCCCGAGCTCCGGACGTTGCTCCAGAACCTGCGGGCCAACCTCGTCGGTGCGAGCGCGATCGCAGCTGGCCCCCGTGCCGACGTCGACTTTTATCTCGCGGTCGCGTTGAGCTTGCTCGACGCTGGGGGGCCGGCGTCGCCCGTCGCCGGCGCGAAGGGTTCCGACGTCGCGTCGTTCGTTGCGAGCGCGACGAACGCGCAAGGCAGCCAGGACCTCACGCTCTTCGGCGTCAACCGCACCGTCGATTTCTCGCAGTTCACTCCCCGAGGCCACTACACGAACTCGAGAGAACTCAGCGCGTACTTCCAGGCAATGATGTGGCTCGGAAGGATCGACTTCAGGCTCATCGAGACCCAGCAAGACGGCAGTCGGGTCTTTTATCGACGGCAGTTCGATGCCATGCTCGCTCTCAACTCGCTCTTCGACGCCGACATCGCCGCCAGACACCGCGCCATCGACACCGTCATCCAGGCCTTCGTCGGACAAAGCGACAACATGCAGGTGAAAGACGTCCCGTCACTTCTCAGCGACCTCGGCGCTCCTGCGACGGCCACCACCGTGGACGCCGCCGACACGCGGATCGCCCAAGCCATCGTCGACGGCGGCTACGGTGCGCAGCGGATCGCGAGCCAGATCATGATGAATGGGGTCGGGGGGACACTGCCGCTGAATCGCGCGTTTCTCGTCTTCGGGCAACGATATACGGTCGACTCACACGTCTTCTCGAATGTCGTCTACGACCGCGTCCAAGGCGGCAAAGTGAAACGCATGATGCCGAACCCGCTCGACGCCGCGTTTGCCGCGCTCCGAAACGACCAGGCCGGCGCGCTATTGAAGAGCGAGATCGCGAGGTTTCACTATGCTTCCGACCTCGCCTCGATGCGTGTCCTGACGGACTCTTACCCGAGCGATTTCTGGGGTGAGAACCTCTACAATCTATGGCTCTCCTCGCTCCGGGCGCTCTCGCCGGACGGATCGACCGGCGACCCCGGTGCCGCCGGACTCCCGCTCGTCACCGGCACGGAGGCTTGGGGCCGCCGCATCTTGAACGCGCAACTCTCGTCGTGGGCCGAGCTCCGTCATGACACGATCCTCTATGCCAAGCAATCCTACGCCGCTGGGCCGTCTTGCGAGTTCCCGGACGCCTACGTGGATCCGTATCCGGAGTTCTACGCGGCGTTGAAGCGGTTCGCAGATTACGCCGTGAGCCAGGTCGTTCCCATCGCGGCGCGCGCGCCGCTTCCTGACTTCGCGACCGGGCTCTCCGGCTACTTTCAACGGGTCGGCATCGTCGCCCAGACCCTCCAGTCCATGGCTCTATACGAACGTACCGGCACCCCATTCTCCGCCGACCAGATGGCGTTCATCAACGACGCCGTCACCATTCAACCGATCTGCGGCGGTGGGCTCGCGAACGGCTGGTATCCGAAGCTGGTGCTCGGCGATCCGCTTTCGTTCGATCCCACGATCGCCGACGTCCACACCGAGCCGTTCGACGAGTCGGGCCACAAAGTCGGACGCGTGCTCCACGTCGGGACCGGCCATGCGCGCCTCATGGTGGTCACGGCGAACACCTGCACGGGGCCGCGCGCGTACGCCGGTCTCGCCGCCGGCTACTTCGAGCAGATCACACAGAACTTCGACCGGCTCACCGACGAGCGATGGAACAACCAGCTCAGCGCTGCGACGCCGCCGGATGTGCCTTGGATGACGGACCTCGTCGTACGATGATGATCGTCTTGCGTAGCACCTCGGTCGAGGTCGAAGTCCGCCCTCAGACTCCGACGAGTCTCAGTTGCCGCTTGTGCGTCGGCGTGAACGGGATGGCGTATTGACCCGAGAAGCATGCGTGACACAACGACCCCTGGCCACCGATCGCATTGAGCATTCCCTCGAGCGAGAGATACGCAAGAGAGTCGGCTGTCACGTAGCGCGCGATCTCGTCGACCGAGTGACTCGACGCAATGAGCTCGCGACGCGTCGGTGTGTCGATACCGTAATAACAGGGCCACTGCGTCGGGGGACTCGAGATGCGCATGTGCACTTCGCTCGCTCCTGCATCCCGCACCATCCTGACGATTTTTCGCGACGTCGTCCCGCGCACGATCGAATCGTCGATCACGACGACGCGCTTGCCCCGGAGCACCGGTTCCACGGTGCTCAGCTTCAGCCTCACGCCAAAGTGACGGATGTTGTGTTGCGGCTCGATGAACGTGCGCCCGACGTAGTGCGACCGTATGAGGCCCATCTCGAACGACAGCCCGAGTTCGGCCGCATAGCCAATCGCAGCGGGGACCCCCGAGTCGGGGACCGGGACGATCACGTCCGCGTCGACCGGGTGTTCCCTCGCGAGCGTGCGGCCGAGCGACTTGCGTACCTCGTACACACTTCTGCCGCCGAGCTGCGAGTCCGGACGCGCAAAGTACACGTACTCGAACGCGCACGAACGCTGCGGCGCGTTCTCGAGCGGTCGCACACTCCGAAGGCCGCTTTGATCCACGATGATCATTTCGCCCGGGTCGACGTCACGCACGTACTTGGCCCCGATGAGGTCGAAAGCGCACGGCTCGCTGGCGAGGACATGCGCGTCCTTGCCGTCGCCCGGGAGCACGCCAAGGCATAGCGGGCGGATGCCCATCGGATCGCGCATCGCGACGATGGACTCTTCGGTGAGAAAGAGGAGCGAGTAAGCGCCTTTCACACGCGAGAGTGCGTCAGCGATTCGATCCTCTACGGCGATTTCTTTGCTGACCGCGACGAGATGAACGAACACCTCGGTGTCGGTATCGCTCACGAAAATCGAGCCTCGCTCCTCCAGCTCGGTGCGAAGCTCTTCGGCGTTCGTCAGGTTCCCGTTGTGGCACACGGCGAGCGAGCCGCGCGCGTAGTCGACGGCGATGGGCTGGGCGTTCTTGATGTACGAGCCGCCGGCCGTGGAGTAACGCACGTGGCCGATGGCGATGCGTCCCGGCAGCTTTTCGAGCTGCTCCTGCGTGAACGCGTCATGGACCAGACCCATCGCGCGGTGTGCATGAAGCTGCTCGCCGTCGCTCGAGACGATTCCCGCAGATTCTTGTCCGCGGTGCTGCAACGCGTGGAGGCCGAGGTAGGTGATGTTCGCCGCTTCGGGATGGCCGAAGATGCCGAAGACGCCGCACTGATCGTGAAAATGGTCGTCGTCCGGATCGCGAACATGCGGCGGCCGGGCCGTCGTCGGATGGAGAGTGACGAGACGCTTCGCGGGGCTGGACATCGACGACGACGAAGTTAACCGCGCCGGGGCCCGCCCGCTAGGAATCCGTCGGCCCCCGGAGTCCGCGCCGCTGGAAGGCGACTGACGCAAGGCCGACCCCGACACCGAGCAGCAGCCATGTGCCGTAGGAAAACAGAGAAGAGCCGCAGCTGCCGCAGCTACTGGCGCTGCCGGAGGCGTAGGGGCACGCTTTGGCTACCGCTGGAACGAGCCATGCGATCGCCACGGCAAACGGAAGGATGGGCGTCATGGGCCAAGCGTGACCTCGGAAGGGCGCCACGTCAACGCGCAAGACTGCCCCGAACCATCAGCTCCCGCGCGAGGGCCTCGGGTACGTTGCCGTCACGGAGATCTTGTAGCGCGCGTGGCGGTGATCGACGCCGTCGAGGACGACCGCGTACATCGCGGTGCGAACGGCGGTCGCGCACGCAGTCACGACTTTGAGGTCGCGCACCGAGCGCCCCGCCCGCGGCAGGATGACACTCACCTTTCGCCGCAAGAAGCTCACGTCCGCGACGTATTCGATCGTCCCGCCGCTCAACGAGTCAGGAACACACGCGGCGGAGTGCTCGACGGCACTCGTCAGGGCCTTCTCGATCGGCGCGACGTGATCGCACTGATCGGCCGGTGTCTTGCCCGGCCCGCGGTCCTGACAAGCGAGTACTCGGGTATCCGATAGTTTGACGGGGGAAGTGCTCCCGGCGTCGGCCACGGCGATCGGCATGCCCGCGTCGTCGAAAGGGGCTGAAACGGGCGCCGATGCCTCGTCGGTCCCGGCCCGATCCGCGGGCGGGGACGGGCGGCGCCACAGGTACAGGCCGCCTGCGACGAGGACGAGCCCCAGCCCGAGCGCCGAGGCGAGCTGCGCACGAAAAGAAAGATCCTTCGCGCGGCGCGACGAGACCCCACCGCGCGCGACGGCCGGACGCGGGTCGGAGGGGGGGAAGGATTGCTCGCGAGGCTCCGCCATCCGGGGGGCCCGCAACCTACCACGCATCAAGCATCGACGAGCGAGCGAGCGCTGACGCCTGGCTCGTACGCCACCACCGTCGCAACGAGCTCGAGACCGTCCGGCAACAATCCTTGCACCTGACCGACCACCTGCTCGACGAGGTTGCGCGCCTCTTGCGCGCCGGGACCCACCATGGCAACGCAGAAGCGCAGAGGTCCAGTGTGACCGGCGGTGACGGCGATGAGAGAAAGCAGGAGCATGTCGCTCAGCTCGACGACACGCGTCGCCGCGCGGCGCAACGCGAGCATCTCGAGGATGGTCGGCCGCTCACTGACGAGGCGGTTCGGACCGCGCAGCTCGTAGCGTGCGATCGTGAGCGGTGCTTCCACCCAGTTCGCGAACGCCGCCTCTTCGTCGAGGGCACCCAAGACCTGCTCCCGCGTCAGAAGGCCCGTCAACCCGTCTCGCTTGGCGAGATACGCGCTCGCGCGTTTGTGACTGGCGGTCGCGCGCCCGAAGCTCACGAGCTTGCAGCGGAGCTCGCCGAGCTGCACCTCGCCGCCGTGCATCAGGCTGAGCGTCTTGCGCCGCTCGAAGGAAAAGTCGACGTAGGTCCCATTCGTCGATCCCATGTCCTCGACGATCCAGGTGGCATTCTGCCACTTGAATTGCGCGTGTTGACCGCTCACCGTCGCCTCGGGAACGACCAGGTCGTTGTCGGTGCGGCGGCCCATGGTGACGACTGGCTTTTCGAGACTCAGGAGCTCGCCGACGAAGTCGGGCGCGTTCGAAGCAAACGTGGTCAGGAGCGATTGCGCGCCGGGCACGAAGGAAAGAGACGCATTGCGGCCCGGGGGCGTGCCGGGATCCAACCGTTCGCGCGGAGCGTGAACGGGGTTCGTGGTCAGCGTCACGGGGTTGAAAAACCGCAAATGGCGCGCCGGCAACCGACGCAGCGGGTCTTCGGCCAGGCATCGAAAGACTTGCTTGATTTCGTCGATGCTGAGGCCAGACGGAACGTCGAACATGATCTGCTGCCGCATCGTCTTCGCGCGCGGCTTGTATCCGGGCTCGGGGACGCGGCAGGTCCACATTTCGAGAAGCGTGAGGCCGAGCGCATAGACGTCGTCCTCGGGGCTGGCACCGCCCGAACGGATGCGCTCCGGGCTCATGTAATTCGGCGTTCCACCGTCCGGGGGGGCACCCGGTCGGTGCCCCGATGAACGCGCGCGTTCCTTTGCAAACCCGAAGTCGAGGACCACGGCCTTGCCGAACAGCCCGTCCGGGTTGGTGGTCACCATGACGTTGCCTGGTTTCAGATCGCCGTGGACCAGCCCCTGCAGGTGGATGGCCGCCACGCCCGAAGCCACGTCGTGGGCAATGCGCCGAAATTCGTCTGCCGTGTACCCCCCGTGCCCCTTCTTGCGACGGATGTGGGTGTGCAGCGTCTGACCCGTGATGTACTCCATCACGAGGATCGGCCCGTAGGCGCTCGGTGCCAGGTCGTGCACGCGGCAGACGTTGGGGTGGCCCACCGATCGCGCAAGCACGAGCTCTTGTCGCAGCGCCTCGTCGTCGCCGGGCATGCGCGATTCTTCGCGGACAATCTTGAGGGCAACCGCTTGCTGTGCCGTGCGGTCGTACGCGAGAAAGACTTCGCCCATTCCCCCTTTGCCGAGGCTCTGACGAATCTCGTAGCGGTCGTTGACGACGGCTCCGTGCGTCAGCGGTGGTGCGCCGCTCCGACTCGACTCGGTCATCCTCGCCTCGACAGCGCCCCGCACCCGGCACCCGACAAAATCTCGCCTGCCCTCGCCTGACGACAGGGTGTCATAGGGTCACCCTCCGAGTCCACAGTCGCCCACCTTCGCCTTAGGCGAGCCGCGCGTAGAGGCTCTCGAGGGCTTGGTCGAGCTTGTCGATTTGGGTCCCGCCGGCTTGAGCCATGTCCGGCCGTCCACCGCCCGATCCACCGAGCATCAGGGCGATGTCCTTGATGATCTGCCCCGCGTCGTATCGGCTGGTGAGGTCCTTGGACACCGTCAGGACCAGCATCGCCTTGTCGTTACTGGCCGCGCCGACGAGGACGACGGCAGATCCGAGCCTATCGCGACGTTGTTCCGCGACTTCGCGCAGCGTCGCGGCATCGGCGACTTGAATGCGCTCGGCGAGCGCCTTGCCGCCTGGGATATCGCGCGCTCGATCGAGCGGTCCGATGGCGTCCGCCGGCGTGGTCGGACCACGGACCGTCTCCGGTCCGAGCGCGAAGGCGCGCTTTAAGTCAGCGACTTCTTTTTCGAGCTGTCGTTTCTCTTGCTGGATCTTCTCGATCCTGTCGGGTAGTCCCTTCATGACCGTCCCAACCGCGCGCGCAGCGCTGTTCGCGACACCTTCGATCCACCGCACGTACGACAGCGCGTTGAGCCCGGTGACGGCCTCGATGCGTCGGACGCCCGCCGCGAGCCCCTGCTCGCTCACGACCTTGAACAGGCCGATTTCACCGAGGGCTCGCGCGTGCGTGCCGCCGCAGAGCTCCACGGAGTCCGATGTCATCGTGAGCATGCGCACGACGTCGCCGTATTTCTCCTCGAAGATCGCCACGGCGCCGCGCTTGCGCGCCTCGTCGATCGGAAGCACTTCGGTGACCACCGGGGCATCGGTGAGGATCTTGGAATTGACCAGGTCTTCGATGCGCGTGATCTCGTCCGTACCGAGCGGCTTTCCGTGTGCAAAGTCGAAACGCAGGCGCTCCGGGCCCACCAGCGAGCCTTTCTGGGTAGCCTGCTCGCCAAGGACCATGCGCAGCGCCCAGTGCAGCAAGTGCGTGGCCGAGTGATTGCGCCTCGTCGCGGCGCGGAGCTCGTGCGTCACCTCGAGGCGCACGGCATCGCCGACGGCGACCGCCCCTTGCCGGATCGTGCCGAAGTGCGCCACGACGCCGAAGGTCGACTTCTGCGTATCGGCGACCTCGAAGCGCATCGGCTCGGCCCCACGTCGCTCGATGATTCCCTTGTCGCCGACCTGTCCGCCCGACTCTCCGTAGAACGGGGTGACGTCGGTGACGAGGATGGCCTCTTCCCCCTGCATCGCGCGGATGGCGAGCTGCCCCTGCTTCACGATGGCGATGACCGTCCCTTCCGCTTCCTCGCGTTCGTAGCCGAGGAATTTGACGGTCCCTCCCGACTTCTTGCGTATCGCGTCGTCCACCTCACGCCACACGTCGTCGATCGCTGCCTCGCCGACCTTCGAGCCCTCGCTCCGTGCCCGCTGCGCGTCGAGCGCCTTCTCGTACCCATCGAGGTCGACGATAACTCCGCGTTCGGCGGCGATGACCTGCGTCAGGTCGGCGGGGAACCCGTACGTGTCGTAAAGCTTGAACGTCGTCGCCCCCGACAGCCTCGGCTCCGGCGAAAACTTCACGCGGGCGATCTCTTCGTCCAGGATCTTGAGTCCTCGCTCGATCGTCTCGCCGAAGCGCTCCTCTTCCTGTCGCGTGACATTTGCAACCAGCTCGCGCCGCCGTTCGAGCTCCGGATACTGCTCCGCCATCAAACGCACGACCTCGAGAGCCATCACATGGAGAAACGGCTCGCGGATGCCCAGGCGGTGACCGTGGCGAATCGCGCGGCGCATGACCCTGCGGAGAACGTACTCACGCCCCGCGCGGTCGGGGAAAACCCCCTCGGCAATGAGGAACGCCGTCGTACGCGCATGGTCGGCGATGACGCGCATCGATACGTCGTCGTCCGCCCGGGACCCTTCGTAGCGCTTGCCGCTGATCTCGCTGGCCTTGTCGACCAGCGCGCGGAGCAAATCCGTGTCGTAGTTGCTCGTCACGCCCTGCAGCACGCTCGACAGGCGCTCGAGGCCAGCTCCGGTGTCCACGCACGGTTTGGGCAGCGGCTCGAGCCTGGCGTCCCCGGAAGGCTCGATCGACCGCTCGAACTGCATGAAGACCAGATTCCAGAGCTCCGTCCATCCCAGCCCATCCGGCGTCGGCTCCTGACCGAAGGACGCGTAGGGGACCCCTGCCGTGGCGTCGCCGTTGAACCAATGGATCTCGGTGCATGGACCACATGGGCCCGTCTCCCCCATCTGCCAGAAGTTGTCGCGCATGCCGAGGCCGAGGATCCGGTCGTCGCCGAGACCGCTCACCTTCCTCCAGAGCGCCCTCGCGACGTTGTCGGGATCGACGCCTTGTTCGCCGCCGAAGACCGTGATCATCATGCGCGCCGGATCGAGCTCGTATACCTTGGTCAGGAGCTCCCATGCGTACGCGATGGCTTCTTCTTTGAAGTAAGCGCCGAACGAGAAGTTGCCGAGCATCTCGAAGAACGTGTGGTGACGCGCAGTGACGCCGACGTTCTCCAGATCGTTGTGCTTGCCGCTGATGCGAATGCACTTCTGGCTCGACGTGGCGCGCGCATAGGGGCGCGTTTCTTTGCCGACGAACACGTCCTTGAACTGCACCATACCGGCGTTCGTGAAAAGGAGTGTGGGATCGTTTTTCGGGACCAGCGGCGAGCTCGCCACGACCTCGTGTCCCCGACTGCCGAAGTAGTCGAGGAACGTGCGGCGGACTTCGGCGGACTTCATGCGCACCATGCTTGCGAGGCTATAGCACGCGCTACCCGCCGCATTTGGTCCAGACCGCCAGTTCTTTGGGAGAATCGGTGAAACTGGATCGAGGCGTGTCGATGATGGATTCGACATCTCGCTCCGCGTGATTCGGCGAGCGCGCCGACTGACCCCGACCATCGTGCCCGTGAACGTCCTTCGGCTCTTCACGGACGTCGGACGGAGTTGGGTGACCAAGCGACGTCTTCGTGCGAACGACCTTGGCCCGCTCGTTGACATCTCTCGTCTCCCCGCGAACGTCCGATGTCGCTGCACGAACGTGCTTCAGCCGCGCGCCGACGTCGGACGGAACTACGCGGCCGCGGGACGTCTCTATGCGAAGGTCCTTCGTTCGCTCGTTGACATCCTTCGTCCTCTCGCGGATGTCGGATGTCGCTGCGCGAAGGCCGGACGTCCCTGCACGTGCGCACTCGATGTGTCCCGCAACGACTGACTAAATTGACGTCGCGTGGTGGATTTCGGTGCTCTCGGCGGCGAATCGAGAACCGGGCCCGGACGATAAGTCGAGAAAGACGCAAACGAAAGGCACACTCGCTAGGAACCTGCAAGCGAGAGCCTCATTGAGGCTTCATGCCACTTGCGAATACAAACGACTACGAGCCAGAACTCACGAGCGTGACGAGCGGCCGGGGAGGTTTTACGCTAGGATTCGATCACTTACGATTACTGCTCACCTCACACGTTCCAAGTCGCCAGAGAGAGCCGATTCACACGTCGGAAGACGAGACTAGCCCGTAATAGCGTGAGTCCGAAATTGCAGTGACCGCGAAGTGTTGCAGTAAAGCGCGTCTCAATCGCGCTTCGCATCACATTGCCCGCCTGCCCGACGAGAAACCGCGGCACCTAGGTTAAGCGGGACGATTCAACTGGGGCCTGCCCTGGGAAAGACGAAGGACCTCATGAAATTGGGTGCGCACAGCACACTGAACTTCTCACTGGTGATCGGCGCAACGCTCATCGCGTGCAGTGGAGGGCAAGCGGTGACGGTCGGCGATTGGACCTCCACCGAAGGGGGGAGCGGAGCGCCGCTCTTCGATGCTCCCAGCGAAGCCGCGCAATCGTCGACGGACGACAGCGGCGGTGGCAGCAGCGGCGGGAGCGGCAGCAGCGGGAGCACGAGCGGTGGATCTCTTTCGTCGAGCGGGGGTGGGGGTGGCGGCAACAGCAGCGGAAGTGGCAGCGGAGGTGGCAGCGGGAGCAGCAGCGGGACGGC
>JALYHX010000801.1 GCA_030776305.1 Myxococcota bacterium | reverse complement strand
TCTTCGCTCAGCTCTTCGAGCGTCTGCCGCGAGATCGCGCGCTGCAGGTGGAGCGCCTCGTTGCGCCCGCTCGAGATGATGAACGGCAAGTTCACCTCCGTCTCGCGCACGCTCGACAGCTCGCACTTCGCCTTCTCTGCGGCGTCTTTGAGGCGCTGCAATGCCATGCGGTCTTGCCGCAGGTCGATCGAGTGCTCTTGCTTGAATCCTTGTACCAGCCAGTCGATGACACGGGCGTCGACGTCCTCGCCCCCGAGGAACGTGTCTCCGGCGGTCGCGATTACCTTGAACACCCCGCTCGAGCCGATCTCTAGAATGGAGATGTCGAACGTGCCACCGCCGAAATCGTACACGGCGATGGTCTTCTCGACGTTCTTGCCGAATCCATACGAGAGTGCCGCGGCGGTCGGCTCATTGATGATTCGAATGACGTCGAGGCCGGCGATCTCGCCGGCGTCCTTCGTGGCCTGGCGCTGGTTGTCGTTGAAGTACGCCGGGACGGTGACGACTGCCTTGCTGACGCCCTCGCCCAAGTAATCCTCGGCGATGAGCTTCATTTCCTGCAGCACCATCGCGCTGATCTCGGAGACGCTGTACTCCCTTTCTCGCAGCACGATCCGCACATCGACGTGGGGGCCCTGGACAATCCGGTAACTCGAAGTCGCAACCGAATTCTTGACCTGGGGGGAATTCCACTTTCGGCCGATGAGTCGCTTCGCCGCGTAGACGGTGTTCTCAGCGTTGGTGATCGCCTGGCGTTTGGCGATATGTCCGACCAACCGTTTGCCGGCCTCGGTGACGGCGACCATCGAAGGAGTGGTCTTGTATCCGCCCCGATTGGGGATCACCGTCGGGATGCCATTCTCGACGATTGCAATGCACGAGTTGGTCGTCCCGAGGTCGATGCCGATCACCTTCTCCATCCGATCCGGTCTCCTTTACTTATCCTCTCGAGCCAATTCTCTTCATCATTGCCTGGATCGTACCATCATGTGGAGCAAGCTGCGCGGCTGTCTCGAGCTCGCGCAACCCGTTCAGGGCCAGCCCCGCAGCGAGGTAGACGTTCGCGAGCGTCACACGATATCGCGCGTTCGGGGGATCGAGGGCGCAGGCACGGTCGGCGAGCCGGCCGGCTTCGTGCAAATCGCCGTTCGCCTTGACGAGCGCCGATGCGGCCCGCTCGTGTGCTTCCGGATCGGTGGGTCGAGCCTTACACACACGAGTCCATGAGCGCGCCGCCTCGGCCCATCGGCTGGTCTTTTCCTCGTACTCGGCCTGGCGAGAGTACGTCTCGCTGAGCACAGCATCCGCCTTTTCTTGAGCTTGTTGTGCCTTGTGCTCGAGGTCCCTATCGTTCGGTGACAGGCTCCGGGCGACGCGGAATGCATTGGCCGCAGCGACCGGATCTCCCTGGGCGAGTGCCTCTTCTGCATTGGCGGCGTATTTGCGGGCTTGTGCGGCCTTCGCCCGAATGACCCTGTCCTCGTAGCGCCGACGCAGCGTGTCCATGGCGTCCGCAACAGACGGGGGTGCATGTGGGCTCATCGATGCACGTGCCGGCGGGGCGCTCGACGCACCGCTACGCCCACCGAGTAGGCGCCGGGCGAGCGCGTCGCGGCGCGCTGCAACGTCGACGACGGGCATCGGGGTTGCTGGCGTTTGTGCGCGCTTGACTACCGGTGCTGCAATATCAGTCCCCGAAGGCGCGGGGGACGAGCTTCCGACTGGCAGGGGGGACGCAGTTTGCGCGCGTACTTCGCGCTCGATCGACTCCTCGGCGCGCTTGGCCTCCACCATGGCCTGGGCCAACAGATCCTCGATGCTGCGGGCGCGTCGCTGCTCCTCGAGATACTGGTCGTACTCCGATCGACTGTCTTTGTTCGACAGCGTTTCGTGCGCCAATGTGAGACGCCCGAAGATCGTTTCCATGCGCTGCTTGAACGAGCCGAGCCTTTTTCGAAAGTAGCGATCGGGGTGAAACTTCGAGGCGAGTTCGAAATACGCGCGGCGGAGTGTTTTCTTGTCAGCGGCGCTGTCCACACCGAGCAGCACATAGTGGTCCGCTCGCCCCAGCGAACGATGCACTTCGAGGATTTGCTTACGTATCTCTACGTCCAGATCGACATCTTCCCCGAGCGCCGTGCCGTCGTCGGAGGTGAACCGCGGATTGGACGGCGCCGGTGCGGCGGGAGTCACTGGCGACGAGCGCACGGCAGCGGCTGAACCCGCGCCGGTTGTGTTCGCCACGTCCAACGTGATGACCCCCAGCAACTCGAGCTTGGCAAGGGAGGTCTCCACCTCCAACGCCTGCAGTCCGGTGACGACGATGATGTCGTGTTCGTCCGAGACGCCGTCTATCTGAGACAGGACGAACCCATCGGTGGGCGAGAGGGGGACCTCGCGTAGGTCACGGCGTTCTGGCACCAACTTCGGCGTGCGCGCGCGCGCGTCGGACAATAGGCCCTCCTGTAGTTTCGATCACGTGTTCCCGCTGCAGACGTGGGTCGGTGACGCCATCATACTCTGGTTTGCGACGGCCATCGCTCGTGCATCCAGACCCAGGCGTGGGGCAGATCAAGAATACGGCGCGACAGCTCTTCGTTGATCCGGCGAGTGAGCTCGTGCTCGCCCGCGACCTGACGGGGCAGATCGTTCGTTCCTATCCGTGTGACAGTGACTTGCAGCCCATCGCCGAACGGAGCCGCCGTCCCGACGACCACGACTGCGCCCATCCGGATGGCGAGGCGTGCCGCTCCGATGGCCGTGGGCGCGTCGTGGCCGAGAAACGGCGCATCGCAAGATGCGACGCGAGCGCACAGATCCATGGGCATTCCCAGGACTCCGCCCGCGCGAAGCGTTCGGACGATCTGGACCGCGGCGCCCGGACTCGCGCGCCACACGACCCTCACGCCATGCCGGGTTCGTAGCCGCTCGTACAGCCGCGAGAAGCGAGGGTCATAGCTCTCGCGCACCAGCGTGACGAGAGGCACCCCGGCAGCCACCAGCGATGCAGCCACAGATTCCCATGGCCCAAGATGCGCCGACGCAAAAACGACGCCTCGGCCCTCGGCGCGTGCTTGATCAATGAGTCCCAGAGAGCGCGCGCAAACGGGCAACGGAGGGATGAATCGATGAGAGGCCAGGGGCGCGATGGTCTCGCCCAAAAGCTCCCCAAGGGTCGCATAGCAACGTCGAACGAGCGCGCTACGCTCGACCGCATCGAGTCCCGGGAAGACTCGTCCGACGTTGTCGATGGCGATTCTACGCGCGCGAGGGACCAGCGCATGCGCGACGGCTCCCAGGCAACGACCCAGGTATCGAAGCACAGGAATCGGCAGGGGGCGGGTCGCGGCGAGCGCGATCGACGCCAACCACCACAACGCGTCGTTCTTGACACGTTGGAGTGGGCTCCACGCAACGCCGCAGCGGAGGTCGCCGGTGAGCATGCCTATCGGAAGCGTAAGGTAGAGGCCATCGTTCGGTTACTCTGACATCGAGCAGTTGGAAACCGGTGTGAAACGATCCGGCCACAATAGCGGGCTCTCCTGTGGGCGGAGGGTCGCTTGCGTCTACTTCTACGCCATCGAAGCCGGTACGAGTATGAGCGCCCGGCCGCTCTGGGGCCTCACGAGGTGCGCCTCCGCCCCGCGTCGCATGCCAAGGCGAAGGTCGAAACCTACTCCCTTCAAGTGGATCCTCCGTGCAAGATGCACTGGCAGCAGGATATCGCCGGTAACCATATTGCCCGCCTGACCTTCCTCGCCGGAGAGAGGGTCCCACTTCTGCAGCTTGTCGTCGAGATCGCCGTGGACATCAGGCCAGTCAACCCGTTCGACTTCTTCGTCGATCCGCGGTGCAAGACTCTACCTTTCACATATTCCGACGAGACCCTGCGCGAGTGTGCCCCCTATCTCGACCGCGCCGACCCCGCGTACAGGGGCGGCCCCCTTTTCGAGGCTTTTCTCCACGACTTGCCGCAGGCGGGACCCACGGTCGATCTACTGGTCGCACTGAACGGCGCCGTACACGAGCGCCTGCGTTACGTGATTCGGGAGGAAGCGGGCATTTGGGAGCCAGAGCGTTCGCTGAGGGAGGGGCGGGGAAGCTGCCGGGATTCGGCCGTGCTCCTCATTGCAGCCTTGCGGTCGTACGGGCTCGCCGCGCGCTTCGTGAGCGGATATTTGGTCCAACTGACCGACGAGGGAATGATTCCGAACGAGCCGCGCGGTGTCGAACGCGATGTCATGGATTTGCACGCATGGGCCGAGG
>JALYHX010000800.1 GCA_030776305.1 Myxococcota bacterium | reverse complement strand
GGCAGCCATCGAGTCGGGGCTCGACGCGAGCGGCGATGCCGGGGTCGAGGCGAGCAACGATGCGAGTAGCGAGGCAGACGCCAGCGCCCTCGCACCCATGGTGGTCTCCACGACTCCGCTGAATCTCGCGACGGCCGTTTCGATCAACGCACAACCAACGGCCACGTTCAGCACGACAATGGATCCGACGACGATCACGGCGCTCACGTTCACCCTGATGCAGGGTGCGACGCCGGTCATCGGCGTCGTGACGCTCGACGGGCCGACCAATACGGCGACGTTTGCACCGGCGGTCCCGCTGGGGCTCAACCTCATGTACACGGCGACGATCACCACGGGGGCCAAGGACTCTGGCGGGAACCCGCTGATGGCGAATTTCTCCTGGAGCTTCACGACGTCGATGTGCAGCCAGTCGCCGGTCGTTCTCGGCGGCGCCGCGAACTTCGTGGTGCTGGCGGGTTCCACGGTCACGAACACCGGGCCCACGTCCCTCACGGGCGACCTCGGAGTCAGCCCCGGTACCGCCGTCACGGGCTTCCCTCCGGGTACGGTCATCGGAGCGCAACACGCCGGCGATCCAACTTCGGCTCAAGGCATCGCCGATCTGACCACCGCATACAACGACGCCAGGGGACGAACCCTCTGCTCGACCAGTGTGGCAGGCAACATCGGCGGCCTGACGCTGACCCCGGGCCTCTACACGTCGACATCGTCGCTCGCTATTTCGAGCGGCGACCTCACGCTCGATGCGCAGGGCGACGGCAGTGCGGTCTTCATCTTCCAGATGGCGTCCACGTTGACGACCACCGCGGGGCGCCAGGTCATCCTGTCCGGTGGCGCCAAGTCGACCAATGTGTACTGGCAGGTCGGCACGTCCGCGACGCTCGGGACGACCACGATCTTCCAGGGAACGATCATGGCGGACCAAGCGATCACGCTGAATACTGGCGCGACATTGAATGGGCGCGCGCTCGCTCGGATCGCCGCGATCGCCCTCGCCAGCAACACGATCGTGAAGCCCGCGCCATAGCTCCATGTCGAGGCGGGCGGGCTAGCCCCGTGAGCCGCCGACGCTGGCCAGCTGACCACCGATGCATGGGGAGTGCACCGGCCACGCTGGCCAGCGCGCCACCCATGCCTCACGAGTCCTTCGGCCACGCTGGCCAGCGCGCCACCGATGCCTCGGGAATCCTTCCGCCACGCTGGCCAGCGCGCCACCGATGCCTGGGGAGCGCACTGGCTACGCAAGCCGGTCGAACACCCATGCCTGGGGAGCGCACTGGCTACGCAAGCCGGTCGAACACCCATGCCTGGGGAGCGCACTGGCCACGCAAGCCAGCCGCCCACCCACGCTGGGAGTGCCCGAGACGGTCCCTATGACTCGGGAGAATTGCCGGCAGCGGCGGTCTGGAGGGACGCTGCCTCGACGACCCGGGGTTGCTCAGGCACGGCCGGCGGCTTGTACTTGAGGATCGGAAGCCAGCGGCCGAGGAAGGCGAGCGTTCCGTGTTCGTTCACCCAGAGGGCGTACGCGACGTAAGTCGGATCCCACGAGAGGTGGCGCTCCTCGGTTCTCGCGCGCATGAAGTAGATGAAATTCAAGCACCCGAGGGCCAGACACCGCTGGATCGCGTTGAGAACACCGTCGTGCACGACGAACGGGACGCTCGCCATCCACCAGGACAGATTCTTCGAAATGTACGCCGGATGCTTCGTATACCGGTACGGCCCGTTGGTCAGGATCCCGCGGTGCGTGAGGTTCGAGAAACGCACACCGAATGCGACCGTCGCGAGGACGTAAATCGTGATGAGGATCAAGATACCGATCCCCCACGCCCATCGGAACTGCGGGTGTGGCGCGAGCCAATTGCCAAAACCGATCCCGGCGTAGTGAATGTACTGCTTTGCAAAGAGCCCGCTGTAAAACGGCTCGTAGCAGAAGAGCGCGACGACCCAACCGAGCATCGTCGGCTCCGCCGTACGGATGTGCGTGTCGATCGCGCGGAAGGTCATCGCGTAACCGACCGTCGCGAGGAGGAGGTCGATGAAGAAGATGAAGTCGTAGAGAAAATCGTACGCGCGGAGGTTCTGCCACGACGCGTTCGAAAGGTCGTAGTTGATGACGTTGTGGGTGCTGTTGTTGAGCCAGACGACGAAGAGCGCGAGGAAAAAACCCTTGATGAGCCAGCCGCGGTAATGATTCGCGATCGTCGCCTTGTCCGCGTCGCGCCACTTGCCGATGACGACGCGCCCGAGCTGCCAGTACGCGTCCCGCGGCTCACGCATGTGGCCGTCGATGAACGCGAAATAAAGGATCGCCGTGGCGATGAGGCCCGGCCAGAATGCCTTCAACAGCCCATAGAACGGGTCGTAAAACGCACCGCGGTATTCGGGAAAGACCCAGTAAGCCAGGGCGAGCGGCGCGAGCGTCGCGGCCAGCCCTGAGAGCTTCGTGACGACCCGGGTCCAGTTGAGGGGGGACGATTTCTCCCAATCGATGCCGGTCGTCTTGCGCCGGTGCGTCCCAAGCAAGAGAACGTCGAATGCGACGATCGGAATGACCAATGCGGCGCACAGGAAGAGGACAGGGTTCGCGACGTGCAGCGCGTTGACGCGCAACGCGTACATGGCGCCGAGGACGATTGCGATCGCGATCAGGTTCAGGCCGAAATGCGTGACCGACGGAGGAAGGCTCGTCGTCTGCGCCTCGGGGGCGGCGGTTTTCGGCGGCGGCGTTGGCACGTGAAGGTGTCTATCTAGTAGAGGTCAGCCCCGATTTGCCAGCGGCGTCGGCGACTCGGTCCAGGATTCGGTGGCCACGGCGTACAGCGTCAGAATCCGCCTTCGATGCCGATGCTCGGGAGAATGATCGGGCTCTGACGGCGGATGGTGAGCCCCTGGCTGGGTGTGTAGTCGGCGAAGATCGGTTCGGCTCTGTCGAGGACGTTGAAGCACTCGAGCGTCCCAGCGAGCCACCGCCCACCCGAAAAGAGCCACTTCTTTTCGAGCCGCGCGTCGAGCCGGTAAAAGGCGGGGAGGTCTCCCTTCACCGAGTACAGGGTCGCGCTTGGACCGGGCGCGCAGTTGGGCGTTTGGCAGAGGGCCTCGTAGGGCCGGCCGGACTCGAGGAACAAGCGCGCGCCGACGCGCCAGTTCAATCCGAGATCGTACCCGACCACGGCGGAGAGCAAGTGCCTTCGATCCCATGACGATCGCGTGGTCTGTGTGCCGACGACGGAATCGGACCGCGACAGGGTATACGAAACGAAGCCCGCGAGCCTTCGCGTGAAGTCACGGCGGAGAAAGAACTCGAGACCTTCGGCGCGAACCTCTCCCGAAACCTGGGTGGCGACGAGACGCGAAGCGAACGCCGTGACGCGAACTCGCAGGCTCGACGGCAGCTTGACTTCCACCGCCTCCGAAAACTGATAGCTGTCCCCCCTCGATGCAGCCCCGATGGGACTCGGCAGCTTGGCCGGGACGAACACTTCCTCGCTGGGTTCCTGGTGGGCCATGCCCAGCGCCGAGATCCACGAAACGCTCGGCAGAAGGCGGACCCGCGTCGACAACCTCGGCTGAGGAGCCCATGCCGTCTCGCCGCGCGTCTGATATCCATCGAACCGAAAACCCGGGACGGCTTCGACACGAGCCGTCGGGCGCCAGACGACGTCCGCATAGGCACCCCCGACGACGTCGGAGTGGGGTGGGTGAAACGTGTCGGCGTAATTGTCCACCGAGAACCGTTTGACGCCGAAATCCGCTCCCGCGCGAACGCGCGCGCTCGGGGACACCTGCTCCTCGATTTCGGCGCGGATTCGACCTCCCGGCCCATTCAGCGCCGCGCTCGCCCCGGCGCCGGTGCTGGTCTGCAGCGCCGTGAGTGTGTCGTCGTGACTGAACGTGCCAGCGATGCGCAGGTGCCCGTCGCGAATGGGATGGTCGTATCGCAAATCGGCGCGGTGATATTCGATGTGGAACGTCGGTGACCCCTTGTACGTGAGCTCGTCATGGGACCCGAAGACGAAGAGCGACAGCGTGTCTTTGTCCGCCACGCGATGAGACGCCCGCAGCTGGTAATCCCAGTACCCGACCGTGTAGTCGGGCACGATCAGCGACGTCAGCAAACCCGTGTACGAATACCTCCCCGCGGCGAGCGCCGTCGCTTGCCCATTGTCGAACGGGGCCTCGACGAAGGCGTGCGCGTCGAATACGCGCGCACCGAACTCACCACGCGCGCGGTTCTCCTCCGGGGGCGTCGTCTCCCCCGCGATCATCGCACCGGCATAGCGGCCGTACCTCGCCGGATACGCACCCGGGAAC
>JALYHX010000799.1 GCA_030776305.1 Myxococcota bacterium | reverse complement strand
CCTCGGCTGGCGTGCGCTGTTCGTCGTCAATCCGCTCTTGTTCGCCGTGGTGGGCGGCAGCGCGGTCCTGTCGCTCCGGGGCACACCCTCCGAGCCGGAAAGGGGGCAAATGCATAATGGCCGCGCGCTCGAAGACGAGCCCCGGGCCGAGGCATCGGAGACCCTTGCCCAAGTTCTGCCCGAGCTCCTCGGCAACGGCTCCTTCTGGATGGCGATCAGCCTTAGCGCCCTTCTGACCTTCATGCGGATTGGGTTTCTGACTTGGACACCGACGTACTTGTCCGAGGTCTCGGCGTCGACGGGCAATGCCGAGATATCTGGCGCGATCGTCAAGAGCGCGATCTTTCCCGCCGCGGGTGTGATCGCCGCGCTGTCGATTGGCCCATTGAGCGACAGGTTCGGACCAGGCCGACGTGCACCGGTCATGGCTGCGTCGCTTGCCATGGTCGTCATTCTCGTGCTCGTGCTTGCACACGGTGGTCCTCGTGATCCGCTCGCTGCGGCACTGCTCATCGGAGCGATCGGGCTCTTCTTGCTCGGTCCGTACTCGCTTCTCGCAGGAGCGATCGCCCTCGACATCGCGGGAACGCGCGGTCCTGCAACGGCCGCAGGAATCATCGACGGCGCCGGATATCTGGGCGCGACCGCGTCGGGTGTCGTACTCGGATACATCGCCGATCGCTCCGGCTGGACGGCGGCCTTCGACCTCGTCGCTGCAACCGCGCTTCTTGCGACGCTCGTGGCCGGCGCGTGGGCCGTCACCGCCGCACGAGGGTGATCAGCGCTTGGCAGACTTCTTCTTCGCCTTCACCGCACGGCGCACTAGGACGAGCCCGTTGCGCGTCCCCGGCAACGCTCCCTCGATGAGAAGCAGGTGCTTCTCGGCATCGACGCGCGCCACTTTGACGTTGAGGACCGACACGGTCTCGTTACCGTATTGACCGCCCATTTTCAGGTTCGGCAGCGTTCGCCCCGGCGTCATGTTCGTACCGATCGAACCTGGATGGCGCCTGTACTCGTGGGTGCCGTGTGTCGTGACGGCACCCGCGAAGCCCCAGCGCCGGACCACCCCGGTAAAGCCTCGACCGCGCGTCGTACCCCGCGCATCGACGCGCTGCCCAGGTTGAAAGATCTCATCAAGCTTCAGTGCTTGGCCGACCTCCCACTTGGACGCAAATTCGGAATCACATCGAAGCTCCTTGACGACCCTTTTCGGCGTGGACCCCACCTTCTTGAAGAACCCCGCCGCAGGTTTCGTCGTGTGCGTGGTCTTGCGTTCCTCGAACCCGAGGATCAGCGCCGTGTATCCGTCCCTTTCCGGCGTTCGCTTGCCAAGGACGACAACGGGGCCAGCCTCGACAACAGTGACCCGAGTGACGCTGCCGTCTTGCTCGAAGATCTGAGTGCAGCCGAGCTTGCGGCCGAAGATGCCAGGTTGCGTATTCATTTGTGTGGGCGCTCCTACGGACTCGGCCTGAGGCGGCGCGAAGGATACGGGCCGCAAGACTCCCGTCAAGGCCTGGAGCGCGGTCCCCGCGTTGACAGCGACCGATCAGCGTGCTTTAAGGCCGCCCCTTCCCTAGGTGGTCCCTGGCCATTGTAGGCCATGGTGGCTCTCCCTGGTGGCTCTGGCGTCATGAACACCTCCCCCAAGCTCTCCGATCTCGAGTCCACACTCCTGCGTACGGATTTGCCCGATTTCCGCGTCGGCGACACAGTGCGCATCCACTACCGCATCGTCGAGGGGGACAAGGAACGAACCCAGGTCTTCCAAGGCGTGGTCATCAAGCGCCACAGGGCCGCAGCACGCAGTACCTTCACTGTGCGCAAGGTCAGTTTCAACGTTGGCGTCGAGCGAATCTTCCTCTCGCACTCGCCGCGGATCGAAAAAGTCGAAGTGGTCAGCCGCGGCGTCGTGCGCCGGGCGCGCCTCTATTACCTTCGCGATCTCGCTGGCAAGGCCGCGCGTGTGCGCGACGAGAAGGATCTTTAGCGATTTTCGTCCTGGTGCGTGCGCTGCGCCCTCGCTTCGTCGCTCAAGATCCTGTGCGCCGGCGCGCCGTTTCAATGGCGTGAGCGAGAATGTCGCGCGGTTGTGCCCCGACGAGCTCCAGCTCGTCGATCCAGATCGTCGGCAACGCATATCCGCCTGCCGCCTTGAAATCCGCACGGTCCTTCTCGATGCGCGCCGCAGTCCCCGGATCCGCAATGCAGGCGCGGTAGGCATCGAGCGGCAAACTCAGGCTTTGCGCGAGCCTTTCACAGCCCTCGGGCGTCAACTGGTCGACCGGAGCCGCGAACAGCGCGTTCGCCATCGCGTCTCCCTTGCCCAGCTGATCTCCGCAACCGGATGCCAGCGCGGCGTCGAGCGCGTGCGGGTGACTCCGCAGTGGAACTTGCAAACGCACCAAGCGAATGTGCTCATTGTGGGCCTCGACGAGCGGTTCGAGCTCTGCATGTGTCATCCGACAGAAGGGGCACTCGAAATCGACGAAATCGACGATCGTCACCGCCCCCCTCGACGTCTTCGAGATTTGCTCGCGGATGACCTTCGGAACCCCTGATGCGCGAAAGCCACCCACCAGTGGAAGCAGTGTGGCCAGGACCATCCCACCGGCCCCGGCGTACGTCAGGCCCCGAGGAGGAGCAGCTTGCGCGGCTTGCCAAAGACGGCCTCCTGCCGCGACGGCACTCGCGATACCGCACGCGTCCGAGACCACGCAATATGGGCAGAAATCGCCCATCGACGCTTGCACCCCCAGAAGCAGCAACCCGACGACCCCCGCGATGGCTGAAAGCGCAAGCTGCACGAGTCGCGCTCGTCGCCCGGGCACAAGCGCGATCACACCGATGGCAAGGAACCCGGTGACTCCGATGGCTGGCATCGGTATGCCGAGCGGAGCCGCGAATGCGGTATGCCGGACGGCGTCGCACCCCCCGCCCACAGCGCAGAACACCGGCCTGGGCCGGAGATAGTCGACGAGCAACGCCGCGCTTGCCGCCACTCCACCAATGACCGGTACGAACGATGCCGCGAGGCCGACCGCAGCGACTCCCTGTTGCTTCACGTGCAATTCCTCACGATCTGCCCCACCGAATCCTTCAACCCGCGTCGGCGGTCAACTGTTTCATGGCCGGTGCACATCGGGCATCTCGTGGGCGATGGCCCTCGGCACCTGGTGATGTCCGGGTCCGGTGAAACGCCAGGCGTGCTACGGATGCGGCCCAAGATGGCCCCCCGGCTCCCGACGCGCACCGAAGTCCTCGAGCTCCTGAGCTCCGAGGAGAGGCCCTTGCACGCGCGGGAAATCGCGACGCGCCTCCGAGTCTCGGAAGTCGACTACCTCGGGCTGCAGAGGCTCCTCGACGACTTGAGCTTTGAAGGAGTCCTCGCGGCCCGCCCGGGGCAGCGCTTCAAGCTGTCCCGCCGGACGACGCCCGCCGCCCGAGGCAACGACCGCGAAGGAATCCTCACGGTCAACCCGCGCGGGTTCGGGTTCGTGGCGAGTCTCGGCGAGGGAGGGGACGATGTCTTCATTCCGCCAACTGCCATGGCAGGAGCGATGCACGGTGACCGCGTTCGCGTGCGGATTCGTTCGCGGGGGGCCCGAGGAGCGGAAGGCGAAGTCACCGCGGTCGTCGAACGTGGGCTGAAGCGGATTGCCGGGACGTTGCGCCGCAAGGCCAAGAGCGCCTGGGTCGAGCCGGACGACACGCGCGTGCGCGGGCCGATCGTTCTTTCGCGCGCTATCGACGTGGGCGCAGACGGCAACAGTGGCAACGATGGCGATGCGGTCGTCGTCGCGATCACCCGATGGCCGGAGGTACCCGGAGAGAACCCTGAAGGAGCGATCGAGACGGTTCTCGGTCGGCCGGGTCAGCTGGCGGTCGAGGCCGCGAAGATTCTCGTCCTCGAGGGGGTAAGCCAAGCTCACGCGGACCAGACGATCCGCGAGGCGGAGGCATTTGGCGACGTCATCCCCGAGCCGATGATCGCCGGGCGTGAGGACCTGCGCCACCTCCCGCTGCCCACGATCGATCCGGAGGATGCGCGTGACCACGACGACGCGGTGTGGGTTGAGCGAACGGAGCGTGGCGGCTATCGAGCGTGGATTGCCATCGCTGACGTGAGCACATACGTCACGCCAGGAACCGCCCTCGATTCGGAGGCCAAGGAGCGCGGCTGCAGCATTTATCTGCCCGACCGGGCGATCCCGATGCTGCCGCGCGCTCTGTCGTCGAACCTCTGTTCGCTGCTCCCGGACGTCGATCGACTGTGCCTTTGCGTCGAAGCGGAAATTGATGCGGCGGGAACCGTGCGGAAAAGCCGACTGCTGCGCGGCGTGATGCGCTCGCGTGCGAAGCTGACTTACGGCGGCGTTGCGCGGGCGCTGGGGCTCAGCAGCGAGGCCAAACGTGAGCGGGCCGCCGATGACTTGGTCGAGGGCTTGCGCGTGGCATACGAGTTGTCGCGAATTCTGCGATCGAATCGCATGAAACGCGGCGCCCTCGATTTTGAGTTGCCGGAGGCGAAGATCGTCCTCCACGAGGAAACGCGCGAGCCGATCGACGTGACGCGCCGTACCGAGGACCCGGGTGTCAAGCGAGCGTACCAGCTCATCGAGGAGCTGATGCTGTTGGCGAACGAAACCGTCGCGCGCTGGTTTCAAGAGCGAGACGTGCCGACCATCTATCGCGTCCACGCACCACCGGACGAACAGAAGCTCGATCGATTCGCCGCGATGTGCGACGCACTGGGGATTGCCTTCGACGTCGAGGATACGCGCGACCCGAAGAAGCTCGGGGCGCTCCTCGCGTCATTTGCCCAACATCCTCTCGCGCGGGTGCTCAATTCGCTCCTTTTGCGATCGATGAAACAGGCCAGCTACGATGTCACGAACATCGGTCACTTCGGTCTCGCCTCCCGCGC
>JALYHX010000798.1 GCA_030776305.1 Myxococcota bacterium | reverse complement strand
AGATTCGACCGATCGAGGACGCGCATGTGCGAGTCCTTCCCGGAGACGTAAAGGTAGTTGGTCCCGACGCCGATGACCGCGCCTGTCGACAAATCGCTGTCGCTGCCGTTCAAATTGGCCGAGTTGTACGGGGTGTAGAAGTCCGCAATGGCGAGCCCACCGCTGCCGAGTGTCAGACGGCCCACGGTCATCGCGGCATTCGCGTGATTCCCGCTGGGATCGAAAGTACCGTTGCCGGCCACGAAATACACCCCCGTTCCGTCGGCGCTCAGTCCCATGCCGGACTGCCAGATACCGCCCTGATTTCCGCTGGGCGTGTCATTGAACGTGCCGCGCAGGGCGAGCGTCTTGGCGTCGAACGCGACCACCCAGCCGTGATAGTTGGCAGCGTCGCAGTGGCTCGCGAAGGCGACGTATACCACTCCTCCCTCGAGGAGCAGGCCTGCACGGTTCTGCTCGATGAATGGATTGAACCCGGGGGGCGCGATGTCCGCGGGACTTCCCGTACGTTCGGCGCCCGTTGTGATGTCGAGCGCATGCAGTCGGTGATGGCGGTTACCGGCCTCGAGCGTCTTCGCCACGACGTAAATCGTCCCGCTCGCGGTGTCGATCACCGGCGTCGAATTCACGCCAATTTCGGGAAAGAGATCCGCGCAAAAATAGATCGCCTGCGATGACGGTGCCGACGGGCCGAGGCTTTGCGTCCAGAGCGCGGGCCCCGCGGCGTCGGCGTCGTAGGCATAGACGGTATTGTGCTCGGTCGCGACGAAGACGGTATTGTGGACGCTTCCCTTGATCGTGACCCCTGGTACGTAGAGCGGCTGCGCCTGAACGGTTCCATCGACGGGCATCGAGAAGAGCAGGCCGAACTTGCCTGCCAAACCGACCGTCGCCGGCGTAAGAACCGATTCGGTCAGCGTGGCGCCGGTTCGGGCGTTGTTGTATCGATTCGTCCAAACGGCCCCGGCTTGGCCGACCGTCACGGCACCGTCCGCACCGGACGTTCCCGTATCGCTGCTCGCGCTCGCGTCGGTGCCCGCCCCTGAGCCACCCGAGCTGGACCCTGATGACGACCCTCCGGACGAGGACCCCGAGATCCCCCCCGACGACGCGGATGACGACCCGGATGACGACCCCGATGGAACTCCGGACGACGAGCCAGACGGGGCGCCCGACGACGACCCCGACAAGTTTCCCGAGGACGAGCCCGATGGCCCTCCGGACGACGACCCGGTGTCACCGACGGCGACGGTGGCGTCCAGGTCTGTTCCAGGTCCCGTCTTTGGCCCCGCGGAGTCGGTGCTGCAACCAATGAGCGCGAGGCTCGACACGAGGATAGGTATGAGTTTCATGGTCTCGTCTGACACTGACCCATAGCAGATGCCCTTCCAGCAAATTGTGGCTCATCGACGAACGCAGCGACGCCAACGCTTCCGGGCTCGCTGACCCAGCAGGACGCATGCTGACTCAGCCGCGGTAACTACAAGGACACGCTCGTCGCCGCATCCGACGCGAGGTGAAACCTGACCCATACCGTCTTCGCCGCGGCGTCGTAATACCAGCCCTCCGTCGCTCCGGCCGCGCCGAACGCCATCGACGACGACATCGGCACCGAGTTACCGTCCCGCGTGACCGCGGCGGGGCCAGTTGACTGTTGATTGATCTTCAACACGTACGTACGAGCGCAGAGCTGGCCGGAATATGGGTACTTGGCCGTGGCCTGAGCGGCGATGGTCACGACGACGTGTCCGCTCGTGTCATCCGCCGAGAACTTCGTCGTCGAATACGCTCCGCCCATGTACCCCTGGCTTACCCCGTCGTCCTCGTACAGCGTGTAGCTCGTGGAGCCTGCCGGATAAATGTCGAGTGTGAGGGGATCGGCGGGGACTTGATCCACCCATTGAATCGCGGGACCCATGGGGATGATGGATCCGGCCTTGACGAAGACGGGCTCCTGGTCGATGGGTGCGGCGATCGTCGGGGACATTCCGCCTGGGTAACTCGTTCCCGTCCAATAGTGAATCCACGCCGACCCTCCGGGCAGCGTCACCGAGACGCTTGTGGTTCCCGGGTTCGTCACGGGCTGGACGAGCAACTGGCTCTGCCCGCTGCCGACGAGGATTTGCGTCGTGCCGATGAAGGTCACGGGATACTTCACCGGCATCTCGTGGTAGGCGATTTGCGCGTTCGAATAGCGAAACGGCAAGAGACGATACCGGAGCCCGAGATACTGTTTGGCGATCGTCTGGGCTTGAGCTGAATAGCGCCAGGGAAAGCGTGACCCCACGCTCTTGCTACCGAAGATCTCCTGGCACGGCGTGAACGACGAATACTCGAGCCAGCGAATGTAAAGCTCGTCCGTCGGTGCGGCCGTTCCAATTCCATATCCGCCGGTGTCACCGCACCAGAAGGCTGCACTTGTCTTCGTGTTGAGCATGGCGGCGCGAACCAGGTCTTGACCTGCGAATCCGGCCCACGTGGCGTCCGTATCGTCGGTCCACATTCCCGGCAGCTGATCGTTGTTGGCGGTCGGCGATGTGTGAGCCAGGATGAACCCGCGTCCCGCGTTCATTTTCGCGTCGGGATTGTTCTTTTCGGCATAAGACCGTGTCACGTCGGACGCCGCGCGATGATATTCGGTCTTGTAGACCTTCGTGTTGTCCGCGAGCGCGCCGCCTCCGGGCGCATCTCCACCCGTATCGAGTTTCATGAAATCGAGCCCCCAATCGGCGAGCGGCTGATTCAGCCCCTTCCACCAGGTCACGGCGGCGGCATTCGTGAAGTCGAATGCGGCCGGATTCGGGTCGCCGTGCCAGCCCCCGCTCGCCAGGGCCGGAGCGCCGCCATTCATTACGAAATAGCGATTGGTGACCGCGGCTTGAAAATACTGACAGCCGTGTCCCATCCATGGCCATTCCCATACCCCGAAATGAAAGTGATCTTTCTGGAGCGTCCCGATCATCGTGCCGGGGTCCGGAAAGGTGGTGGGATCGAACTGGAAGCAAATGTACCGAGGCCCCGAGATCGCGGTCGTGTAGTCATGATAGAGCCAGCTCGAGTCGATCCACATCAAGTCGCCGCCGTAGCCGTCACTGCGTAGCCGTGTCGCGGTAGTCAAAAGGTTGCCTACGGACCCGGCCTGGGGAGGGCCGACCTGGTCGTAGTAACTGCCCCACAAGACGCCGAATGCCCACTTCGGTGGCAAGACGAGCTGGCCATTGGAAACGCGCTCCGCTGCAGGCACGGCAACGCCGGTCGTGCTGCACGTGGCCACCGTCGTGGCATCCCCACCCGAACCCGTGCCGCCATCCCCGAGGCTTCCACCCGAACCACTCCCTGTCCCTGAGCTTCCTCCCGTACCGCTCCCCGTGCCGGAGCCTCCTCCCGAGCTACTGCCGGCAGCCGCGCCGCTCCCACCGGATGCACTGCCACCGCTGGAGCCGCTGCTGGCTGCGGAATCGTCGCTGCCCGACGTGGCATCCAGGCCGGCCGCCGCGTCGGCGTGCGGCTGCGTCATCGGGGAGTTGACGCACGCGGCCATCGCGATAGCGGCAAGGGTCGCGCTCGTCGAATGGCGTGGGATGACCTGGAATTTACGCATAGCAAGATGAAACTTGGTCATATGGTTGCAGAAGCGTCAACCCTGCGGGACGGCTCACGCCAAGCCGCCCCGCAGGGCGGTCAGAACCAAACAACGGCGTCACGTGAGGCATCGCAGATGCTGACGCGTTTTTCCTCTGCGCTCACCGACTCGCCGTGCAGTAGGGGTCCCTTCACGCCGCAGCGTGATGCCGTTCACCCGCGTCGCAAAGCGCTTCACGCCGTCGCTCGATGCCCTCCACGCGCACGTCGAACCCCGTCACGCCGTAGCTCCATCCCCTTCACGCCCGCCGCGGACCTCTCCACGCCGCAGCGTCTTGCCCTTCACCCGCGACGCGGACCCCTTCACGCCGTGACTCCACGCCGTTCACGCTCAGCTCGGAGCGCGCCGCGCAATAGCCCGATGCCCTTCACCCGCGCTGCGGAGCGCTTCACGCCGTGGTGTCATGCGCGTTATCCGGAAGAGCTTCGCAAGCACATGCAGGGAAACCTCGAGCCGAACGCGCCCTTCTGGGCCTACGTGGCCGTCCGCTTCGAACCGCGCGATGACCGCCTTGCCTTCGCAGGATACTTCACGGCATCAGCGGCCTCGACGGCCGCGCGGAGCGCCGCGTTCACGGCTTCGGAGCTACCAAACCGCGCGAACAGCTCTGGCTTGACGATCGCGACCGCAAACGACCGGCGCGCCTTCGCGGCGTACTTGCCGCGCGGAAGCCGCTTGGCCTTGGAGAAGTCGATCTCGGGGATCTCCCGCAGCGAACGCTTGCTCGGTTCAGTCTCCTTCGGCATAGGCTCTCCGTTCGCGCTTCGTGGCTCGTCGGGCACTGATGATCCGGATGATACCGCTCGCGACGCGCGCTCCGCGAAGACAACGAGGACCGTTCGGCCGAGCTGCGACTCGCCGACCAGGACCAGCCGATCCGCGTGCTCGCCCTCCTCGAACGGGACAGCCAGCTGGTCAAGGAAGACCGTCATCGCCTCCTCAAACGTGACGCCGTGCTTGCGAACGTTCGCGCGGGCCTTCGTCTCGTCCCACTCGAACTCGCCGACGCGTACCGTGCCCACCGTACGGACGCTATCATTACGCCGCGCCCGCTCACCCAGCAGCGGTCGGCCCCTCACGCCGAGGGGCGCATGGCCCGCGCAGCGGCAGCCATGGCCATGGGGTCACCGAGCGCCCCGTTGAACGCACACCACTTTGCGCACCACCTCGGCGTAACGGCGTGGACGCCCACGGTACCCGTGGTAAACGATTTCCTCGGGAAAAGTAACGCTCAGCACCCCTGAGTAACGCCCATCGTCACTTTGACACGGTAGGGGTCGGAGGTTCGAAACCTCTCGCGCCTACAAGCCTGAGAAAAAGGCCGGTTGGAAGAAGGGGTATCCGATATCTCGCTCCGAAGTAACCCGCGGGGGGTTGAGTACCACCGTGAGTCACCACCACGCGATGCGCCGCGCGACGGCTCCGCCCTTCACCAGAGGCAACACGGCGCCCATGCTCTCGCATTGCGTCGATGGGGCTCACCGTCGAGAAATGCTCGCGCATCCAGTCCTGAGGTATCCCGAGATGCCCTTGGTGATGAGCCCCTCGACGTTCGCCGTGCCACAAGCAGCGCTCGGTCAGAAGCCGCCGTCCGCAGAATCAAAGAGCAGATCGGAGGCGATCTGCTCGGGCGTGGTGAGCAATGTGCGCAGGTGCTCGGCGAGCACCGCCATCACTTCGGGAGGCACGCCGACGCGCTGGCGCCGCTGGTCTTCGTGGTGTGCATCACCACATTGCGAGAAAATGCGAGTTCCGGACTGTTCGAGGGCGACAAGCCGCTACGCGATTGCCGACAACAGCACCACCTCGCCGTCCCAGCTCCACGTCGTCAATTACGCAGAAGAAGGCCGTCAAAGGCACGGCGCCGACCGCGACGAGCGGCACGACGCCGGCACCCGCGACGCCGCCGACCAAGCCGAATGCC